>JAFGCP010000173.1 GCA_016932595.1 Deltaproteobacteria bacterium | reverse complement strand
CGGATACGGCTCCGCCTCAGCCAGCACCCCCTGATGCTGCTCGGAGCCTGCAAGCCGGTCGAGGCCCGCGGTCTGCTCATGGTCGATTTTTATATGCCCCTGTTGTGCAAGCTCGATAATCGGGCGCACTGCCGACTCATCGCGCTGCCGCGCAAGGATGATGCGGTGCACGGCGCGGGGCCGCTGCTTCAGCGCTTCAAGTACCGGATGTATGCCGTAGATGATGAATGCCATAGTGAAACATTGAGTTGAGAGTTACGCCGCTGCTATTTGCTCCGCGATGCTTCGGGCCGCGGCCTCCGGGTCGGGGGCATGGGTTATGGGCCTCCCTACAACAATAAAATCGGCGCCGGCCTGCACAGCCTCTGCCGGCGTCATGGCGCGCTTCTGATCGTTTGCGTCGCTGCCTGCCGGCCGTATGCCGGGCGTAACAACGATAAACTCCGGACCGCAGGCTTTTTTAATCAAGCCGATTTCCCGGGGCGATGCTACCACGCCGCTCATGCCAGCCTCTTTGGCAAGCAGGGCAAGCCGCGCCACAAGCTCATCAACCGGGAGAGTAATGCCCAGCGGCTGCAGGTCGCCGGGGCCCATGCTGGTGAGCACGGTAACGGCAATCATGAGCGGCTGCTGCATACCGGGTTCTGACCGAACCGCCCGCACTGCCTCCCGCATCATGGCAGAGCCGCCAAGGGCATGCATGTTAAACATGAAAACGCCATGCCGTGCCGCTTCAACGGAAGCCTTGGCCACGGTGGTGGGAATATCGTGAAATTTGAGATCAAGAAATACCCTGCCGCCAAGCCCGTGAATGCTGCGCACGGCATCGGGACCGGTTGATGTAAACAGCTGCTTGCCTATTTTAAAAGCGCCCACGTCATCATGCAGAAGCTCAACAAGCTTCAGGGCTGAGGGCAGATCCTCAACGTCAAGTGCGACAATGATTTTATCCTTTGCAGAGATCGTCTTCATTCAGCAGCTCCTCGACAATGCCATGATCGCGCCGGCAGCGCTCGGCCGTGATGATCGCCATGAGCTGCTCCACGGCATCTTCAAAGCGGTCGTTGACGATAATATACTTGTACCAGCGCATCTGCGCCATTTCTTCTTTTGCCCGCATAAGCCTGCGCCGGAGCGAGTGCTCGTCCTCGGTGCCGCGGCCGCTCAGGCGGCGGCGAAGTTCGGCAAGGGAGGGCGGCACTACCAGAATGGTCGCGACATCGTCGTACGTATCGGTAAGCTGGCGGCCTCCTCGCTCATCGATGTCAAACAGCAGGTCATAGCCCCCGGCGAAAGCCTCTGCAATGGTCTGCTTTGCCGTGCCGTAGCGATTGCCGTATATTTCGGTCCATTCGGCAATTTTGTTCTGCTGCAGCAGTGCTTCAAACTCAGCGGGCGAGACAAAGAAGTAGTTTTTGCCATGCTCCTCGCCGCTTCTCACAGGCCGGGTTGTATGGGACACGGAAAAACGGATCGCCTGCAGCCGGTTCACTGCTTCTATGCACAGCGATGTCTTGCCCGCGCCTGATGGAGCCGATACGACGAAGAGAAGATGCTTTTGTGGGGTTGCTGTCATGCTATGATTAACAATAAAATACGTCTTTTTTTATCTCTGCCGTAGGGGCAGGTTTAAAACCTGCCCCTACATGCCGGTTGCCTGGCTTTGTGCTGGGCACAGCGGAAGAATCCGCGCTGCTACATCACGTTCTGCACCTGCTCGCGAATTTTTTCAAGTTCGTTTTTTGCTCCCACGACCTTCATGGCTATGTCGGCATCGGAGGCCTTGGATCCGATGGTGTTGACCTCGCGGTTGAGCTCCTGCAGGAGAAAGTCGAGCTTTTTCCCGACGGCCTCGGATGTGCCGAGCCACTTGCGGAACTGGCTGATATGGCTTTTGGCGCGAATGAGTTCTTCGGTGATATCGCTGCGGTCGGCGAGAAGGGCTATTTCCTGCACCATGCGCTGCTCATCCACAGCCACGCCGTCACACAGCTGGCGCACGCGCTCTTTGAGCGCCTGGAGCCTCGCTGCCAGCGCTTCGGGCGCCCGCTGCGCAACTTCAGCAAGCACGGTTTCAACATGGGTCATGCGGGTGGCGAGGTCATCGGTAAGGGCCGCGCCCTCGGTGTCCTGCATTTGCCGAAGCTGCCCGAGGGCCTGCTCAAGCACAGGTTTGATGAAGGCCCACAGCAGCTCCTTATCATGCTGGTTGTCCGGCTCTTTTAAAAAGATGTCGCGCAGGGGAAGCAGACTGGCCATATCAATGCTGCCGGGTATGCCCGTCTCCTGCTGTATTGCGCTGAGCTGGCCGTACAGGCTTTTGATCTTGGCTGCATCGATCAGCATTTCAACGTCCCCGTTCTGCTGGGATGAGTACTGCAGATTTATATCGATTTTCCCCCGCGAGACATGCGCCGATACGAGCTTGCGTATGTCGCTTTCAAGGGGATAAAAAATTTTCGGTATCCGCAGGGATATATCCAGAAAGCGGTGATTGACCGAGCGCGCTTCGGCGCTTATTTTGCGCTCATCGGTTGCCTGTTCGCTGCGGCCGTAGCCGGTCATGCTTCGAAGCATGGGGTTTCTCCGTATAAAGGGTTATTGCAGGGGCGTATGGCCATACGCCCCTACTTCAATTGTTGATAATAGCGGTTTCTTACGTCGTTTAAAAGCGCTATAAGCTCCGTCGACCGGTAGTCGGGAAAGGTCCAGGCAAGGGCCGTGAACGTGCCGCCTTTATACAGCAGGGTCAGGTCGGCAAAAACCCCATCGCGCAGATAGGGCCGGTGCGCGAAATTTTTGCAGGTGGCCAGTATCAAATGATGCAGGGTAATATATCCCGGGTCGATATTCACCCGGCGGGTGCCGTTGGGCCGCGCACAGGCCGCTTCAAGTCCGTTTGTAAAGAGCTTGACATCGGGCAGGCTCTCGGGTGCCATCAGGGTGCCAAAGGTTATGAAGTGGCGAAAAAGCCCCGGGCCGATCTCGGCCTCATAATAGTCGGTATAGTCGAAGGACAAACGGTCGCTTCGGTAATCGATCGGGCCATACTGCTCTGCCAGGCGGAGGCAGACCGCATCCATGAGCTCAGGCTCGCCGGCGATGATGCTGGCAAGAAGCTTCACGGGCTGCGGCTGTCGGGGTGCGCTCACGGTTTGGTAAATGTATTGTGAAGAATTGCGCTTCTCAGCTGATCAACCGTCAGGGTCGATGTGCCGATATAATGGATCACCACGCCTGCCGCCACATTGGCAATGCGCGCAGCCTCCTCCCATGTGGCGCCTGCCGTGCGGGCAAGCACCAGGGTGCTGATGACCGTGTCGCCGGCGCCCGTGACATCATAGACCTGTTCGGCCGCAGTCTGTATTTTTACGTCGAGGCCTGCGCTGTCAACAAGGCGCATGCCCAGCTCCCCGAGCTTGACCAGCACGCAGCTGCAGTTGAGATTTTTCATGATATCGTGGGCGGCTGAGAGCGCGTCGTCGTCGCCCGTTATTTCGTGGCGCATGAAGCCGCTTGCTTCCTTGCGGTTGGGGACCACGATGGTGATGTTCTTGAAATGCTTGAAGTTGCTGAACTTGGGGTCGACGGCTACGATCAGATTCGGGCGGCCTGTCACCTGCGGCAGGACCTCATGCAGAAGCGCCGGTGTTATGAGCCCCTTTTCATAGTCTGAAAAGATGATGGCATCCAGGCTGCCGGCATGGGAAATAATGCGCTCGGCAAGCTGCTTTCTGCACGAAGAAGGCACCGGTGATCGGTCTTCTCGGTCGAGACGTATGACCTGCTGGTTGTGGGAAATGATGCGCGTCTTTATGGTTGTCGGCCGCGACGGCTCGGTTATCAGGCAGCACGGGTCGGCGCCCGCAGAGGTAATGCGCTCGCGCACCAGCGCGCCGTCGGCATCATCGCCAACGACGCCGCACAGCAGCACATTGCGGTTCCCCAGGGCTGCAATATTATTGAACACATTGGCCGCTCCGCCCAGGCGCACGTCACGGCAAGTGCCGTTATGGAGGTTCACGACCGGTATGGGCGCCTCGGGCGAAATGCGCTCCACCGAGCCCTGAACATATTCATCAAGCATCACATCCCCGACGACCATGATGCGGCCTTTCGGGAATGCGCTCAGTATCTGATTAAGTCGTTCTTTTTGCATACGAATTAATATGTCAGCAAAGAAAAAATAGTTTTCCCGGCCAGGGCTTCACGGCCCTTCAGGTCGGCAAGCTCGATGATAAAGCAGCACTCGGCCACAATCCCGCCGGTTTTTTCAACAAGTTCGCAGGCCGCCCGCATGGTGCCGCCGGTGGCCAGCAGGTCGTCGATGAGCAGCACCCGCATGCCCGGGCTGACGGCATCAACATGCATTTCAATTGTGTCCGTGCCGTATTCGAGGCTGTACTGTGCAGATACGGTTTTCGCCGGCAGCTTGCCCGGCTTGCGGATGGGGATAAACCCCATGCCCTGTTTTGCCGCCAGGGCGGCGCCGAAAATAAAGCCGCGCGATTCGATGCCTGCGATGGCGTCAAGGCTGTCGGCGGGGTAGCGCTGCGCAAGCCTGTCGATGACACAGGAAAAAGCAGCCCCGTCTTTCAGCAGGGTGCTGATATCGCGGAAAAGAATGCCAGGCTTGGGGAAATCGGGTATGCTGCGTATGGTGCTTTTCAGATCCATGAGAGCTCCTTTTAGCAGGCTGTTGAAAAACGCCCATCTGCTGCGTTGATTTCGCACGCCTTGCATCTAAGCATTTTTGAACAGCCTGTATACAATTGACTTTTTCAACGCCCTTTTAGAGTATCGATGACGCTGCGGCCCCGCGGCAGATGCAGTCGGTGAAATCAACCTGCTTCATGGCTGCGCGCAGCAGCAGCTTCACGTTTTCAGAATTTTTCTGCATGGTTTTCTGGATGAGCTCCCAGGATACGGGCTCCTCGCTTTCATGCCAGCAGTCATAGTCGGTGCTCATGGCGATGGCGGCATAGCAAATGCCCGCCTCGCGCGCCAGCACGACCTCGGGCACGGTGCTCATATTGATGACGTCGGCGCCCCACAGGCGGAACATTTTGCTTTCGGCGCGCGTGGAAAAACGGGGGCCTTCAATGGTGATGACCGTGCCGCAGCCATGGGAGTCAAGGCCGAGGGCGCCGGCTGTTTTTGAAAGCATGGTGCGCAGCTTGCCGCAAAAGGGGTCTGCCATGGGAATATGACAGACCTCCTGGCCTTCATAGAATGTGGCGATGCGCCGCGTGGTGCGGTCGATGAACTGGTCGGGAAATATGAGATGCCCGGGCTTGATTTCCTCCCGCAGGGACCCGACGGCTGTGACGGCAAAAATATGCGTCACGCCCACATGTTTCATGGCCCAGATATTTGCCCTGAAATTGACCGCCGACGGGTATATGCTGTGGTTGTCTCCGTGACGGGGCAGGGTTGCGACCTCAATGCCGTCAAGACGCCCCGTTGTCACAAGCCCTGAAGGTGCGCCATATGGCGTATGTACCTTCTGCCTGGCCGCGTTTTCCAACAGCCCCGGATTGCCGAAGCCCGTGCCGCCGATGATGCCGATTTTGATCATGCAGTGCTCCTTTTTCCGCCCGCAAGAGTTGAAAAAACGTTTTAAACAATAGCAGAAGGCCCGGCAGCGGGCAAGTATTAAATCGGCAGAGGCATTTTCGCAGGGTTATCTGGTTAGAGCTTTTTTTGTTCTAGCTCTGCCTGCACGAACTGCTGGCATGGGGATGGGCGGGGAAAGGATGTTTCAGCACAGGGCAGCGCCCTGCCTGCAAGCCACCGGGCGCCTCATGGATGTCTTTTAATGAAGAACGCGCTTTCGCTCGGCGCTGATATATTTCACCATCGTGATGCTGGTGCCCTTTTCATTGAAAAAGACCTCATCCATCAGGTATTTAACGATGAAGATTCCCCGCTTGTCGGGCAGCGTTGACGTGGTTTCCGCAAACTCGCCGGTAAGGGCGCTACAGTCAAACCCCTCGCCTTCGTCTTCAATAGTTATCGACAGCTTTTCGCTGTCAAATACGGCCCGAAGCAGTATCTTTTTTGATTCATCCATTTGATTGCCATGGGCAAAGGCGTTGTTGAGCAGCTCGTCCAGGCAAATGGAGATATTGCTTAAAAACATTTCGTCTTCAATGCCCCGCCACTGGCATTCCCGCACGACATACAGGGCCGCCGAGGCAAGCAGGTGCGAGTAGTTCGGAATTTCTATTTCCGTGATATTTTTGATGCCTTCCTGCAGGCGGTGCGTGCCCAGAGAAAATTCCCGCAGCCGCAGGCCGCGCTTGATGACGTTTTCAATTTCCTTGATTGTAAATGGCTTTGTGATGAAGTTGTAGGCGCCGTGACTGAGCGCGCTCACCACATTGTTGACATCGCCATGGCCGGAAATAACCGCCACGGGGATATTTGCATTGATCTGGCGGATTTTTTTTATGAACTCGAATCCATCCATGTTCGGCATCATGAGGTCGGTGATAATAAGGTCAACCTTGCTTGTTTTGACTTTTTCCAGCCCGTCAGTGCCGTCAACAGCGGTAAGGGGATTAAGGTGCAGCCCTTTAATCATGTTGGCCAGCATGGCCAGCATGGCCTGATCATCATCGACTATAAGAACATTGACTTCCTTCATGGCTCACCCCGTTATTTGTAATTACGCAGCGTTCATAGTCAGTTTATGAATTTTATATAATACCCGCATAATATATAATCAAGTAAATAAGTTAAAAAATCGGTTTCTCTTATGCTGTTTCCGAAGGGCTCCTGCCGGGAATACGCAGTAAAGGCTTGCTTTTTTCGAAGATATTAGTTACTAATTCTTAAAAATATAAATAAATTGTTCGTCGATTCTAATTTCTGGAAGAAGGGGGCTCTGCATGGCTGAATCTCACTATGCCAAAATGCGCAGCAAGGTTCGTATCAAAACAGACCTCAAGGCGCACTGCTTCATAAAAAATGAGGAGGCGCAGCCCATTGAATGCACGGTCATTGATTTGAGCACTGCCGGAGCCGGGGTGGTCTTTCAGCATAATGGAAAGATTGGCATCGGAGATAGTGTTGCGATTAATATTTTTTTACCGAATACTATTTTGCATGTAGCGGTTCGTGCTGAAATCCGGTGGTTGCGGCGCAGGGCCAAAGACATGATGTGCGGCACTCAATTTCAGGAAGCGCTCAGCGAGAGAATGTTTAACCAGCTTATTAAAAAAACCCCCTGAAGCCTGCGTTTCCCTGCCACGAGAAGGGGCCTTTTGTGTTTACCCCCTGTCCCTGCCTGTACACGGCTGAAGGGTTAGCCGATTGTGCCGGGAAAAAGCAATTGACAAAACAGGCAAATTTGGTTATTTTACTACTTTGCTTTTGTATCAATAATTCTGTTCCCCAGTAGCTCAGTCGGTAGAGCGGGTGGCTGTTAACCACCATGTCCGTGGTTCGAGTCCGCGCTGGGGAGCCAATATTAAATACGGCGACATGCCGTAATACACAAAAGCCCCTGAAAAATCAGGGGCTTTTTTATTTTTTCATTCCAATTCATTCCGCCAGAAACCTTGGCATTCGCCCTTTTTGACGGTATTTTTATACCCAAAATACCGTCACGAGAAAAAAATACCGTCACTTTGGGTGAAAATCATGCCATTAATAGACACGAAAATCAGAAACGCAAAAGG
>JAFGCP010000172.1 GCA_016932595.1 Deltaproteobacteria bacterium | reverse complement strand
TAAGTTTTTTTAAGAACCTAGTATGGTTTTAATGTACACTGAAAGTAAAATCAATATATATCTTAAGATTCAGCCATGGACAAGATACTGGTAACTGGTGCGACAGGCTTTGTAGGAGCTGCACTGGTCAGGCGGCTGCTGCGGCAGGGCAGAGATATACGCATAACAGTGCGCTCAGAAAGCAACCTTAAAAACATCAGAGACCTGCCCATAGAGCTTGTTCAGGCAGATGTCAGAAGCATCGATGATCTAAAACGGGCCATTGATGGCTGCTCCCGGGTTTATCATGTTGCCGGCCTGTATCGGAGCTGGATGCGCGACTATGCTATGCTGCGGCATATAAATGTCCAGGGCACGCGCAATGTACTTGAGGCGGCCCATGCTTTAGGTGTGAAAAAAGTCGTGCATACAAGCTCTATAGCAGCCCTGGGCTTGCCTGCTGATGGCAGCCCTGCAGATGAAAATACCGCCTTTAACCTCCAGCATTTAAAGCTGCCTTATGAACAGTCAAAATTCGAGGCTGAACTGGTGGTCCGAGAGTATTTCAGCAAAGGGCTGCCTGTGGTCATTGTCCGGCCGGCTATGGTGATGGGGCCCGGAGATCTCTACCCGACGCCATCGGGGAAGATTGTCCTGGATATGCTTCACGGCAGGGTACCGTGCTATTTTGACGGCGGCATCGATATTGTGGACGTTGATGATGTTGCCGCAGGCCATATGCTTGCCATGGAGCATGCTGAGCCCGGGGAAACCTTCAATCTGGGTTGCCAGGGCAATTTCACTGACATGGGTGATCTTTTCCGGCTTATTGCGCGCTTAGGCGGAGTTCATGCGCCTTTTTTAAAAATGCCGGTAATCGGTACACAGATTTATGCCCGAATCCTCACCTGTATCGCCGATTACATAACACATCGGGAGCCGCTAGCCACACCGGCCAATATCCGCATACTGGCGCTTAAGCGGAGGGTGGATTTTTCAAAAGCCGTTCGCATACTGGGCTTACCGCAGACCCGGCTCTGCGATATCGTGAAGAGAACCATCAACTGGTATAAAAATGAGGGCTATGCATAAATGGCAACAAAGAAGACTGCACTGAAAAAGGACCCCGACTGTTTAACGCCGCAGTATCTGCTGCAGCTTGATGTTCCTGCAGCAGAAGATATATTCAACCGCCTTGGCCAGGACCAGCAAGTTCAGCTCGTGCTTGCAGCTCCCTGGCAGAAACGCCTGGATATTATTACGCTGTCTGAAAATGCCCGCGGACTTGTGCAGGCTTTGCCGCCCCAGGAAATACATATGACCGTTCTGCAGAACGGGGCCGAAGACTGCCTGCAGCTGATCGCGCTGACCAGCCATGAGCAGCTTCGGTTTTTGTTTGATATGGAATGCTGGCTCAAAGACAGCCTGAAGGCTGCATCAATTTCCCGTTGGTACGCTATTCTTGCAAAATGCACTGAGCAGAAAGTTCTCGACTGGTTTGAAAAGGCAGATGATGAATTTCTTGTCGGATCCTTTAAAAAGCTTATAAAAGTTAAGAAGATTCAGCAGGATACGGATATTTCCGAAGAATACCCGGATATGCCTGCAGCAACGCTTGACGGCATTTATTTTTTCACATTTTTAGAACATGATGCCTACAGCTTTGTGATGCCTATTTTCAATGCCCTGTACCAGCATGACCGGGCCAGGTTCTACTCCCTTGTTGAAGGAATTATATGGGACAGCCCGTCTGAGGTAGAAGAAGCAGCCTATGCCTGGAAAACCAGACGCCTTGCCGAATACGGTTTCCCGGAATTTGACGAGGCGCTTTCTATTTATCAGATAATGCCCGACAGGGAGCTTGAAGGGATTAGAGCATCGATACCCCATGATACAAAGGACCAAAGCAGAACCGGTGCTGTTTTGCCCCGGTATGTTTTTTCGGGAGATGAGATGCCCCGCTTTTTTGTTACAGCATTGGGGCTAGTTGAGAATTTCGATGCCAGCCAGCGTATTCAGCAGGCTGTGATTGCACTGGCCAACAAAATTATCATTGCCGATGCTCTTGAGGTTCAGACCGCAGAGGATACGCAGCGGGCGCTGAAGAAGGCCGCAGGCTGTATCAGTATTGCCCTTGAATCGTTTAGCAGCGGCAATGCCGTTATCGCGCTGGCATACCTTGAACAGGTGCATCCTGAAACGCTTTTCCGTGCCGGCATAAGCCTCATCATGAAAGTGCGTAAAGAATGTATGGCCACTGCCTGGCATATCCCCGACAGGCTGCTGATGGAGTCCTTTATGGGGACTCCCCTGGGCGAAACCCTGCATGGTCTTTCAATGCAGCGGCCTGTTCTCTATGAGGGGGTTATCAATCCGCACCAGCTCCAGTACCGTGCTTTCCTGACCCTGCAGGATATACATGCGGCGCGCGAAGCCCTCCTTGTATGCAGTGCTGTCGACAATCTGCTGTTTGTTCAGTGGGCTATTGATCCTGACTGGATTATGACCGGATTTATTTCTGCGACAACGCTTGCAGAACCACTGCAGCTTCATGCCGATGCCGTGTTTCTTACTGTGCTTGCCCGTTATGTACTGACCGGCAAAACACGGCTTGAGGCGCTTTCAAAGGCTGAAGCAGGTTATTTTATTGACATTGTTTTTGAGCAGAGGCACGATGGCTCATGCTGTCTCAAAAGCTCGCTGCTCAACGATACGCTTGCCTGGCTTGCGTCTTTTTATGATGGCACCGTGCCGCCAGCACTGCATACTTTTACCAGGTCCGCGCTTGACCGCCTTGAAGAGACATTTTCTTCACTTGCACCGAAAAAAACCATTGAGGAACGCTATGTTGATAAGCTACTATTTAAATTAGAGCAATAAGCCAGTTTGTGATCCTGCCGGATATGGCGATTGCAGCAAATGTTTTTAAACCATAGAAAGGAAGGT
This sequence comes from Deltaproteobacteria bacterium, assembly GCA_016932595.1. Lineage (GTDB taxonomy): Bacteria > Desulfobacterota > WTBG01 > CAIYCZ01 > CAIRTM01 > CAIWCT01. The sequence goes on along the minus strand of JAFGCP010000172.1, from coordinate 8,836 downwards.
TTGTATGACGGATAAAAAGAAGACGATTCCCATTATCGCAGCAGCCCTTCAAAGTGCTTTTTATGCATCGTATCTGGTCCCTGAGTATAAGCAACTGACTTTGGAAGAGCGTACGAAAAAGGTGGAGGAGGATTATTTCATGGTTCTTAAGATCGCCGATGTAATTTTCGAGCAGGCTCGTCATGAAAAGCTGCCCCCGGATCAAAAGCGAATTATGAAAAAATACATATAATCAAATTTATCTATTATTATTCAGCGAGGGCGGCAATGTGCCGCCCTCTGCCTGCAATGAGACCTTTTTTGTGTTTTCAAATTTCCTTTATTTCATAGTCGTCTTTTCCCTTTTTTCATTCTCTGAGAGTGGCTCAGCGCCTGTTCTTGCACTGTCAGATGTTTTTGGCTGCATCCTGATGTCCTATCTTCTTTTTTACATGCTCACAAAGCACCTTTTTTCACGCCTGGAAAAAGTATATCCCGCAGCCTTGCATGCCACGATTGCAAATCTCCACGGCAGCATGTTAAACCGGTGCACGATGATTGCAGTGTGTGCATATGCCGTGTTTATCTATGTCCTGGACATCAAATCATGGTTCACCGCAGTTTCATTTTTGTCGCAAAGCGAATTTCTTCAAAGTTTTCTTGCAGTCTCGCTCTTTTTCATTTTTCTCATCATTATCTGGGTATGCGCTTTTCCTTCCTACCGGCATTTTTTTAATACCGGAGCCGGCCTGAAGGGATATATTTCTTCACATGTCAGATTCAACAGCGCAATTATCGCACCGTGGTTTATAGTAGCGCTCATTATTGACTGTAGCAGGCTTCTGCCACCCCCCCTTGCCGCGACATTATCCGGGAACTCTTTTGCCGCATATGCTTTTATTGCCTGTCTGTTTATCGGCATGGCTGTTTTTTTTCCTCCACTTCTTGTCAGGCTCTGGGGCTGTAAGCCTATTCACCCTGGTTTTGTTCGCAGCCGTATTATGCATTTCTGCGAAAAAGCTGAATTTTCTTATGCTGAGATACTGGAATGGAATTTGTTTGAAGGCAAGCTCATAACTGCCGGAGTGATGGGTTTTATTCCGAAGTTTCGCTATCTGCTCATAAGCCCGGCTCTGCTTAACCTGCTTGACGAGCAGGATCTCGAGGCAGTTGTTGCGCATGAAATAGGACATATAAAAAGGCATCATATGCTCTTTTATATCCTGTTTGTTGCCGGCTATTCACTGTATGCCTATATATTTTTTTCATCGTTTTTTTACTTCCTATTATCTCAGGATTTTATCTTTAACCTGGCTATAACTGCAGAAGGAAAGCCCGGCCCTGCAGTATCCTTCATTGGCATCATGATTCTACTGGTTTTTTTGCTTGTTTATTTCCGGCTCCTTTTCGGGCTTTTTTCACGCAACTTTGAGCGGCAGGCCGACGGTTATGCCTGCATGCATACCGGCTCAGGCAATGGCATTATTCAATCGCTGGAAAAAATAGCCTTGGCAGGTTCTCAAAGCCGCAGCGCTCCAAACTGGCACCATTTCAGCATACAGGAGCGCATTGATTTCATGCGCCGCTGCACGTCAGACAGCAGTCTTATTAAAAAGCACGACCTCAGGGTCAGGCGTCTGATTGCGGCATATTGCGCTGTTCTTCTGCTGACTGCCGGCTCGCTGTTCCTGTTCGATGGTTCGTTTACCGGTAATTCGGAACTATCGGTGCTGCAGAAAATAACACAGCGGCGCATTGAGTCCGAACCTGACAACCCGATGCTTTATTTTCTGCTTGGTAATATTTATTTTGAAAAAAATGACTATGGCAGCGCTGAGAGGTCCTATCTTGCTTCGCTCAAGCTTGCCCCGGACAATGCTGAAGCACTCAATAATCTTGCCTGGCTGTATGCAACCTCAGAGGATCTTTCCCTGCGTAATGCTTCCAAAGCCCTCCTGTTTGCCCGTAGAGCCGCGGAGCTTGATCCCAGGCCGCATATTCTTGACACGCTGGCAGAGAGCTATTTTGTTAATGGTGATTATCAGCAGGCCCTTGATACAATTGAAGAAGCCCTTTCCCTGCAGCCTTCAGACAGGCCGTATTTTGAAAAACAGCGCAGTAAATTCAAGGCGCATATTGAGGCTGAAGGCGCTGGCCAATCCGATGATGATGTATATGTTCAGGAAGGGCCGGGAATTGCTATTTAGATACAAGGGGGCCTCTCCCGCTGCTAATCGAAGATTTGTTTGAGCCATCTGAAGGCAGGATCCAGGCTTTTTTTAATAAGTTCTTGTCTGAGTATTTCCCCCGCAGGCTTTCCCTGTTCCATGACATTTTCAATTTTAGCGAAGTCAAGCATTCTGACATCGAACAGCTCGGGGCAGATATAAATATCTGGTTTTAGCCGTTTCATTTTTTCATTGAGAACGGCTGTCTGCATTATTTCGAAGGTGCCCATAACAGATTCCAGAGCATTGGGAACTTTGTGCTTTTCAGGGATTCTGACTTTGCTGACATTTACTGCTATGGTAAAATGGACCTTTCCCAAAAGCAGATCATAGGGAACCATGTTTACGGTTCCTCCGTCGACCAGCACATGCCCTCCAAGCACAACTTGTGAAAATACGCCGGGAACAGCCATGCTTGCCTGAAGGGCGGGCAGCAGGGGACCTTTTGTAAAAACAACCTCTTCTCCAGTCCAAAAATCACCCGCTACAGCCAGAAGGGGAATCTGTAAATCCTCAAACCTGCGCGCCTTGATTTCGCTGAACATATAGTCGATGAATCCCTGAGCATTGATAAGGCCCCCTCGCGAAAAATTCGCCTTAAAAACAGATGCCCACTTCAGCAGGTTTGCCTTCTTCCCGATTACATCACGCAGGCTGTCATTGCGAAGAATAACATGGCCCAGGACTTTTTCTCTGATCTGATTACCGGGCATGCCCGAGGCATAGAGAGCGCCGACAATAGCGCCCATGCTTGTACCGGCAATCAGCTTGGGTTTTATACCCATCTCGTCGAGCATTTCAAGCACCGGTATATGGGCAAGGGCTCGCACACCGCCACCGCCCAGGGCAATACCTATATCCATGGCGAAAATCTCATATGCAAAGTATAATCGAAGCTGGTGCTTGTTAGGTTAAAGATTGGGGTATATCTCTAGTGCGGTCGATGGGCGACCCAAATAATGTGCCGCCCGCCCTTGCCGCCGCCCCGCGCGCTGACGCTTTTTTCCTCTACCTCGAATCCCGCTTTTCGGAGCCTGGGGCTAAAAAAGCTGTCGGGTGCTGCTGACCACACGGTCAAAATCCCCTGTGGCCTTAAAGCCATATAGATTACCGACAGACCCATATCGCTATACAGCCATTCATTGCTTTTTTGCGTCATGCTGTCCGGGCTGTTGTCCACATCAAGCATAACAGCATCAAAGCCGTTCTGTTCGTTTTTCAGCAGGATGCACACATCATGCTCCTGCACATCAACGCGGCTGTCATCCAGGGGATGGCCTGCCAGATGTCCCACAATGCTGCGGTTCCATGTAACCACGGCCGGCACCAGTTCTGCAACAATCACCGTTGCGTCTTCCCGCAGCAATGCCAGAGCAGCGGCAAGGGTATATCCGAGACCCAGCCCCCCGACAAGCACCCTGACTTTGGGTCTACGGGCAATTGGCCTGCAGGCAAGCTCTGCCAGCACATCCTCGGAGCAGTGCATGCGGCTGTTCATTAGTTCTTTGCCATTAAACGATATAAAAAAATCATCACCCCGCTGGTACAGCTGAAGCTTTCCTTCTTTATCGGGGGTCTGCGCATTGCCCAGAAGCTTTCTCGGTATCATAAAGGCCAGATTTCTACTTGGACCCTCGCGGGTATCCTGCTTAACGGGTTAGAAAAAATATAAAGTGAAAGCTGTTCTGAAACCATACTAACCATTGTTTCAAAGCATATCAAAAGGTATTTTGGAATTCAATCTAACATGTCGACTGCGGCGTTTTTTTATTTTCTGTTATCAATAACGGTTTGCTGTAAAATTTGCAGATTGACATGTCTTGCCTGGATATATACAAGTATGCATGATCATATATGCATGACAATGAACCTGACAACACCTTTTGATTTCCAATACGCGAGGTAGTGCAATGGTAAAAACCCGCGGCCAAGCGCGTTCAAGCCAACCCCGTGCAGCCGAATATATAACCGCCGAAGGCTACCGCCGGCTCGAAGAAGAGGCGGACTATTTATGGACGGTAAAACGGCCACAGGTGGTAGCCGCGCTGGCTGATGCTGCTGCAGAAGGGGACCGCTCTGAAAATGCGGAGTACCTGTACCGCAAGCGCCAGGTTGCAGAGATTGACCGGCGGCTCCGCTTTCTGAGCACAAGGATGGATGCTGTCACCATGGTAACGGAAAAGCCAAGGGCAGACGGCCGTGTGTACTTCGGCTGTTATGTGACCGTTGAGGATGAAGAGGGCCACACAAAGCGCTATCGCATCGTTGGCGCCGACGAGTGGGACAGCAAGCGCTCTGAAATAAGCATGGACTCGCCCATGGGAAAAGCCCTGCTCGGCAAGCGTCTGGATGATGAAGTTATGGTGCGCCGTCCCATCGGCGATATATATTTGACCATAGTTGCTGTGTCCGTTGACCCGTAAGGCCCTGCCGTTTTTTTTCTATGACAATGATGACGTCATACATTTGTCACTGCTGTATAGTTCCACACACATACACCATCAGGCATTATGTTTTAGGTAAATGACCGCATCTGTGGTATACTGTTTTAAAATTTCATGACAGGCCTTTGAAAAAAACCCCGCAGTTCCAAGCCTATCGGAACCGTGTACATCAATTGCCGCTGAAACGTACAGCTTATCCGCCTATGTTCACTTCGGATTTGTACGTCCTGTATCAGGAGTTTTTCTCTCTGTCATCCTTTTTAAAATCGTTATTACAGCCCCTCTGGCGGGGCGCATAATGGCTGCATACAAACAGTTTAATCCGGAGCAGTGTTTTGATCTCTACATTCAATATTGCCATACAGTTCGGGGAAAAGCCTCTGTTTGAGCATATCTCTGTCAAGTTTGGCGAAGGCAACCGCTACGGCCTTATTGGCGCCAATGGCTGCGGCAAGTCGACTCTTATGAAGATACTCGGCGGCGACATGGAACCCACAGTCGGCACTGTTTCAGTTGATCCCCATGAAAGGGTCGGCAAGTTGCGCCAGGACCAGTTCGCCTTCGAAGACTGTACAGTTATGGATACCGTCATTATGGGGCATGCCGAGCTGTGGCGTGTGAAGCAGGAGCGCGACCGTATCTACAGCCTGCCTGAATTGAGTGACGAAGATGGAATGAAAGTAGCAGCACTCGAAGCCGATTTTGCTGAAATGGGCGGCTACACTGCAGAATCCGATGCCGGTGAACTGCTGCTTGGCGTGGGCATCCCCCTTGAGCAGCACACTGGACTCATGCGAGCCGTTGCCCCGGGCTGGAAGCTGCGTGTGCTGTTGGCCCAGGCTCTGTTTGCCGACCCGGATATCATGCTGCTAGATGAGCCGACCAACAACCTCGACATCAATACCATCCGCTGGCTGGAAAGCATTCTCAATGAGCGCAACAGCACGATGATCATCATATCCCATGACCGCCACTTCCTGAACAGTGTCTGCACGCATATGGCAGACCTTGACTATGGTGAACTGCGCGTTTACCCGGGAAATTACGATGAATACATGACCGCCGCAAGCCAGGCCCGCGAGCGGCTTCTTTCCAGCAATGCAAAGAAAAAGGCCCAAATAGCAGAACTGCGGACATTTGTAAGCCGGTTTTCAGCCAATGCCTCCAAGGCAAAACAGGCAACATCACGCGCCCGGCAGATTGAGAAGATAAAGCTGGAAGATATAAAGCCGTCGAGCCGTGTCAGCCCGTTTATACGCTTTGATCAGGGAAAAAAGCTCTTTCGCCTGGTTGTTGAGGTAGCCGGTCTGAGTAAGGGCTATGACGGCCCCCCCCTGTTCAAGGGGTTGAATTTGATGATCAAGGCCGGGGAACGAATTGCTGTTATCGGCCCCAATGGCATAGGCAAAACAACGCTGCTTCGCTGCCTTGCAGGTGATCTGGCGCCTGATACTGGCGCTGTCAAATGGTCTGAAAATGCCAATATAGGGTATTTCGCACAGGACCATGCTGCAGACTTTGCCTCTGATACTAGCCTTGTTGACTGGCTCAATCAGTGGAAGCCGGCAGGCCAGGATGAGCAGGTGCTGCGCAGCACACTGGGGCGGCTGCTGTTTTCAAAAGATGATATTTATAAAGCCGTCAATGTCGTTTCAGGAGGAGAGCAGGGGCGCCTGCTGTTTGGCAAATTGATTCTTCAGCACCCCAATGTCATGGTGATGGATGAGCCTACCAACCATATGGACATGGAATCCATCGAGGCCCTCAATTATGCGCTTGAAAATTATCCCGGCACGCTTATTTTTGTAAGTCATGACCGGGAATTTGTTTCGTCCGTGGCCACGCGCATCATCGAGCTGAAGCCCGATGGCATCACCGACTTTACCGGCGCTTACGACGATTATCTCCAAAGTCAGGGCTTAGAGTAGCTGGCTTGTATCTCCCAGCAGTTCGACTTTTTTTGGCTTGACTGTATTTCACGCACTGTTTTATAGTAAAAAATGAATATTGGACATGTCAGTATGCACCTGTTCTCTAGTGGCTGAACCATTATTGAGCATCTCCTGATACATTTGAGGTTTGTTTGACAAAGCTTTCGCAATTCATTCAAAGCTATTTCGAGAAAATTTTTATTCTCGTCAGCCTGCTTGCAGCCTCGCTTATTGCTTATTTTGTCCCCAACAACATTTCTTTTCTTAATTTCTTTTTTCTTCCCGTTATTCTGGCAGGCTATTATGTAGGGATACGCCTGTCTGTGCCCGGAGCCGTGTTTTGTCTGGCTGTCGTTCTGTTGCAAGCCGCTGTTTCCCCGACACAGTATCATCCACCCCAGGGTGTTGAACAGGTTATTGCCTTTATCCTTACCTGGGGGTGTTTTCTCGTGCTTGCCGGAGCATTGGTCGGCAAGCAGCAGGGGAAAATTTTACAGGAGCGAGAAAATCTCAAACGCTTGAATATAGAACTGCTTGAATCATACGACAAACTGAAAAAAGCGCGGGCTGAAACTGTTATCGGTATGGCCACGCTCAGCGAGTGTCGTGACCGCCAAACCGGCCAGCACCTTGAACGGGTCAGCGAAGTGTGCCGCATACTCGCTCAGGAGCTGCGCCGCACGCCGCCGCTTGATTTATATATCACCGACGAATATGTGGAGGACCTTGTGCTGTCCTCGGTGCTTCACGATATCGGCAAAGTTGGCGTACCCGATATGATTCTGTTAAAGACAGGTGCGCTGACTCCTGAGGAGTTTGAAACCATGAAGATCCACACAGCGGTGGGTGGCGATGCCCTGACAGCCATTGAGAAACGTATGGATGGTCGATCTTTTTTTACCCTGGGCAAGCAAATCGCCTATTACCACCATGAGCGCTGGGACGGCACAGGATACCCCAGGGGCCTCAGCGGCGACAACATCCCGCTCTCGGCGCGCATAGTCTCTGTTGCCGATGCCTACGACGCAATCATTTCCGACCGGATTTACCGGGCCGGCATGCCGCCCGAAGAGGCGATGCGTCGCATAGTTCAGAACAGAGGAACACAATTTGATCCCCGTATTGTTGATGCTTTAATCGCCTGCGAGCAACAGTTGTTGCATCTGAAGAATGTGCCCAATTCCCCTATTTGATAACTTTTCATAGCTCCCGGATTTTTTCTTGCCATACCCAATTCCCGCCTGTACCTGAATAAAATATTCAACATGCCTGCAACTAGTTGCTTCTGCCTGTGTTACTACAAAATATATTCTTTGTAAGGCAGGTTTTTTATTATTTAACTTTAGAAAGGGAGAGCAAGCATGAAAAAAAGTATTTTATTCTTTGCCATGATCCTGAGTTTTTCATTTCTGCTATGCGCATCGGCATATGCAGTTGGCGGAGGGCAGTTGCAAAAAAGGGGTATAATGGGCATGCACTGCATATCAAGATGGGAAATGTTCAAGTTTATTAAAAACCTGGATATAACCGATGAGCAGAAAGATGCTTTGAAAGCATTAAAAGAGGAAACTGACAACCAGACGGAAGCTTTGTCAACACAGATAGTAGAGCTGCAGGACCAGATGACCGATACATTTCTTGCTGCAGAGATCGACAATGCCACGGCAGAGTCTCAAATTGATGCCATGCTGGCGCTGCAGACACAGATTGCTGACATCATTCTTCATGCCGAGCTGAAGGCCGTACAGATACTAACTGCAGAACAGCGAGTCATGATTCTTGACATGGTCAACCAATTGCGGGAATGTGCTGATTCGCAACACGGATGGAGGGGTATCAAAAAGCCGGCCTATTTCTCACTGCTTATGCCTGAAAAGGCTTTATAAAAGGCGTATAGTGATTTACAATATACTGGGGATGCGGCATACCGCATCCCCTTTTTTTTACCTTTAAGGATTACTATGTAGCTAAACAGGGCAGGGCCGAAATGAGGTCCTGCCCTGTTTTTATTTATTTTGAAATTTTCAGGTGAAAACCGCTCAACATCCTTATACCAACACCAAAAACCGGCCTACCTTTTTGCGAATTAGTCAACATATGCTTTGAAATATGCTCATTTTGAACAAACAAATAAAGCAATCATTATTCATTTTGGTCACTATGTTAATTGCCCTACACTCTCTTGTTTGATCAATATTAAGTTTAATAGCTACGGATTGTTTTCATTAGTCCCCAAAGCCAGGTCATAATTGTT
>JAFGCP010000171.1 GCA_016932595.1 Deltaproteobacteria bacterium | reverse complement strand
TTTTCCTTAAGAAACTTTTTAAACGCGTCCATGGTTGCGCGCACGTCATCGCCGCTGAAGCCTCCGACACAGGGCACAAGAAAATTGTCCTTGCGGTGCACGCAGCACAAAAGCTTGCTGATATTTTTTTCAAAGAATACATGCCAGCACCCTTCGCGCAGGTCGCCCCTATCGACAATCGGACAATACTCCTGATAATAGGCTACTCCGGGCGCCGCAGCCCATGCGTCCGGCGCGAGGGCCTTGCGCACTGCCGAGGCGCTGCCGTCGGCGCCGACAAGGTAGTCACACTGCAGCGTCCGGTTCGGCTCCCCCTTGCCGCCGGGTTCAAGCAGCTTGGGATCGTTCAGAAAAAGATCGACTTTGACCTGTTCCTGCACGGCCGCACAGCCGCGAAACAGGCATTTTTCCCTGAGTGCGGCTCCTGACTGCTTCACCAGCCAGTGGTCAAATGTGCTGCGCCAGACATTAAGATAGGTCTGGGGGAATGCATGGCCGTCTTTGGGTATCTCCCAGGGATACTGTATAAACCCCTGCTCATGCTTCCATTCAATAATCTGCGAGGCATGGATTGTCTTTGGCTCGCAGTACATGTCCTCCGGCGGCATTGCGCCGAAATATTTCGGCAGCAGCTCCTGGGTTTGCCCGAACAAAACACCCGAGCAGTTTTTATGGCGCGGCAGCGATTCCTTTTCAATAATAAGCGCCTGAATACCCGCGTCATGCAGAGCCTTTGCGCAGGATGCGCCGGCAGGCCCGGCGCCGATAATAACAACCTGCTGCTTTTCCATAAAGCCCTCCTTTATGGCTTATTTCCGGTAATGTCCAATCAGCATTTTTAGACTGAATAAAAATGTCTGATCATATACCCCCGTAACCAAAACCCCGGGGCAACAGGATATTCCGGCATGCTTTTTCAAAATCGCCGCACTTCGTTTTTTGGAAGGCTGCCGGCTTTGAATTTGTCGAGCGCCTCCTGCACCGTGATGCCCGGAGGCGCAAGAAAAATACCCATGCCCGCGGCCTTGAGCGTTTCATAGGCATTGGGGCCTATTTTGCCGCTTACGACAGCTGTGACGCCTGCGTTAAAAAGCTCCTGAGCACAGGCCGGGCCCGCGCCGGTTGAGGCATCTGCCGATTTGTTTTTTAAGGCGGTGCTTTCACCTGTTTCCGTATCAATAATAACGAAATAATCACATCTGCCGAAAAGGCTGTGGGTCTGCGCCGCCAGGCTGTCGCCGTTTGATGATATGGCAATTTTCATATGTATTGCTCCTCAGTGCCCATGGTCATGGGCGCAGGCGGCAGCACCGCTGATCTTGCCGTCCAGATAGGCCTTCAGCACATTTCCCACCTTGCCGGCAACGCCCGTTGCCACCTCTATCCCGAAGCCGTTGAACATATCAATTGCCTTGGGGCCCATGCCGCCGGCGATCATGACATTGACGCTCTGCTTATTAATGAACTCGGGTACTGCGCCGGGCACATGGCCGTTAAAAAACGGATTGGCAACCGGGTCGACCTTCTTCACCTCCGTGCCCTCGACATCGACCATTATATAATATGGGCAGCGGCCGAAGTGCCCGCTCATCTCGGAATCAAGTCCTTTGTTTTCTTCACACGCAAAAGCTATTTTTTTCATACGGTAATTCTCCTTGATTATTAAATTACGTGCTTGGTTTGTTTCACTACTTAGCAATAGTTTCTAACCAGGCATCAACAATGCCGTTAAATGCCGCCGTGGCCGGTGACTCGGGATGCGAAGCAATAAACGGCTTGCCCTCGTCTCCGCACAAAACCATGGCCGGGTCAAGGGGCACGCGGCCCAGAAACGGCACCTTCATCCTTTTTGCAATTTTTTCGCCGCCCCCGGTTTTGAATAAATCTATGGTCTTGCCGCAGTGCGGACACAGCATGCCGCTCATGTTTTCCACAACGCCGATTTTGGGAATTTTGAGCTCCTTGCAAAACGTAATGCTCTTTTTAGAGTCAAGCAGGGCAACTTCCTGGGGCGTGGTGACGATCACCGCGCCGTCAACCTTACCGATAAGATGGGAGATGCTCAGGGCCTCGTCGCCCGTGCCCGGCGGCAGATCAATAATAAGATAATCAAGAGCGCCCCAGTGAACTTCACCCAAAAACTGCTTTATAACGCCATGCTTCATGGGTCCGCGCCAGATGACGGCATGATCCTCGTTCTGCAGAAAAAAACCGATCGACATAACATGTAAATTCTCCGCTGCGGCAATCGGCAGGATGCCGTCGACCGGTCCCGGCGCGGTTTCAGGCCGTTCGTTATCGACGCCGAGCATCTTGGGTATATTGGGCCCGTGGATATCCGCATCAAGAATGCCCACTTTTTTGCCCCGCAGGGCAAGAATTGCCGCCAGGTTTACCGCGACCGAGCTTTTGCCGACGCCGCCCTTGCCGCTTAAAACCATAAATTTTTTACCGATGGCTCCCATGGCAGTGTCTATCAAACCCTGTGCATGGCGCTCCTTTTCCTCCTGCGAACAGGTATGCGCTGTATCGCATGTCTGGCAGCTGGTGCCGCTTGTACACGTACTACTCATTGTCACATCCTCCATTCTGGTTTGTGGTGCCTGAAACAGGTTTTTCCATTTCAGAAAAATTTCTTTTAATGATGGCCTTTGTTGCATTGACGATTTCAGCCTCCGTTGTGCCGCGCGTGAGCACGGCGCTATATCCTTTAAGATGCATGGCGCGGGCGGCCAGAAACTGCCTGACCGACTGCTCATCTTTGTCGCCGTAATTGCCCTGATGCGTTACGATTACATAAACCTCCTTTCCCGCAATGCGCCCGTGATCCAGAAATGTTCGCATGGGTGATGCCAGCCGATGTATCCAGATCGGGCAGGCTATGATAATCGGGTTATACTGCGCGATCTCAAGCTTCACCGGCCCGGGCACATCATCGCGGTCAAAAAGCTGATCGATAACGCAGTTGACTTTCCAGAATCCGGTGCGCTCCCGAAGCGACGTGAGCTCCAGCTGCTCACAGCGAAGAGCGCGGCCCAGTTCCGCGGCGACAATTCTCGTGCTGCCGGTAAGCGAGTAATAAATAAGCAGTGGCCGCCAGGCTGCTGCCGCCTGCGCGCCGGCTGAAACAGGGCCCGCAGCAACAGCCGCAAGAGCCGCAAGCGCTAGAAATAAGTTGCACCGCTGTTTCATGCAGTTTCTCTTTACCCGTGCGGCCGGGCCTGAAACGGTATTTCGCCCAGGGCCATCCGGGCAAGATCCGTGATAAAAATCGGCGCAAGACCCGCTGCCATGCACGCCTGGCTCATAAAAGCATAGCAGCTCGGGCAGCCGAACACCATGGCTTCGGCGCCATGCTGCAGCGCATCGGCAATATTTTCAGCAACCATGCCGGTGCTTGTATCGGAAAATTTTTCTGTAAGGCCGATACCGCAACAGCGGGCTTTTGTCCGGTCATAGCACCGCTTTACCCGCTCGATGCCGATAAGATCGAAAACCCTATCGGTATAGCTGTCGGTCCAGGATGCAAGCCTTGAAATGCACGGACGCTGAAAAGCTATTTTTTTATCCATTTTTCTAAGCCGGCTATGCTTTTTTGCCAGCACGCGACTCAGCCATTCCGCCAGATGCACGGGTGTAAATGGCACAGAAATACCATATGCCGGAGCAAGCACAGCAGCCAGAACATAGCAGTCATCATGGGCAAAGACAATCTCCTGCCTGCCAAGACAGGCAAGGTTTTCGATAAACCCAGCGGCATGTTCCCGCGTCAGCGACGGCATGCCCGTATGCAGGTGCACGACGCGGGAGTAATACGGACTGCCGCTTACAGCTGTGAGGTTTTCAAAGAGCGGGCTGTCGG
>JAFGCP010000170.1 GCA_016932595.1 Deltaproteobacteria bacterium | reverse complement strand
GCGCCCTCCATGCCCGCCACCACGATAATGACATTGGCGGCCATGATTTTATCCCTCTGGTTCATCAGGCGGTGTATACCCGCCACGCCCACATCATAAATGTGGTCAACGCAGTTTCCCATAATATCGGCCGTCACCAGGGCCTCTTCGGCAACAGGAATGTCGGAGGTCCCGGCGGAAATAACCAGTATGGTGCCGCGGCCGCGCCGCTCAACCGGGCCGGCGGCAAGGGTCAGGGCCCCGGAGGCGGCGTGAAAGACGGCTTTGGGGAATGCTTTTTTGATAAGCCCCGCTTTTTTTGCGTCAAGGCGGGTGGCAAGCACCGGGGATTTCTGCGCCGCCATTTTTTTCATGATCCGGATGATATGGGCCGCTGTTTTGCCCTGGCCGAAAATCACCTCCGGAAAGCCCTTGCGGATCGTGCGATGATGATCAATCGTTGCAAAGCCGATGTCCTCGAACGGCAGGGTGCGGAGGCGCTCAACAGCCTGATCGACCGTCAGCCCACCTTTGCGGACCTTCTCGAGAACAGCTTTTATATCTTTTTCATTCATGGACAGGGATGTTTTCAGGATACTGTTTTACGTCAGCCCGGGTTGCACATGCCGCTTTGAGCGCTAGAAATGCCGGAATCCCGCCTCCGGCAGCCGCGCCGGCTTCCCGTCGCTGCCGATAAGCGTCAAGCCCGGCCGCTTGCCGGTAATCCGGCCGATGCAGGTCATGGGCAGGCCGAGTCTTTTTGAAATCAGCCGGACCGTCTTCTCTTTTTCCGCAGGCGCCGTAAACAGCAGCTCGTAATCCTCTCCGCCGCCAAGGGCCGGCAAGTAGAAGTTGCCTGCACAGGCGGGGCAGTACGTTCTGTATGCCGCAGAAAGCGGCAAGCGGTCAAGAAAAATACGCGCGCCGACGCCGCTCTGCTCCATAATATGGCGCAGGTCACCCGCCAGGCCGTCGCTTATGTCCATCATGGCGCTCGCCGCATGGGTGCGGGCAAGGACCTGGCCGGCTGCAAGGCGCGGCTGCGGATCGAGATGCCGCCTGACGAGCCGGTTGTGCGGGCCTGCCCGCCCCCCGTGCAGCAGCGCAAGCCCGAGGGCCGAATCCCCCAGCGTGCCGGTCACATACACCAGCTCGCCGGGCCGCGCGCCGTGGCGGTAAAGCACCTGCGCCTGCCGCGCTTTGCCGAGAAGCGTTATGCTGACAACCAGGCCATCCTGCGAGGCGGTGGTGTCGCCGCCCAGAAGGCTCGCCCCGAAGCGCCGGGCCTGGGCCGCCATGCCCCGGTACAGGTCGCGCACAAAGCCGTAGGGCGTCTCGGGGGGCGCGGCCAGCGACACGACGTAGTAGGTCGGCTCGCCGCCCATGGCGGCGATGTCGCTCAGATTGACGGACAGGCACTTTTTCCCCAAAAGAAACGGGCTTGAAAAAGCGGTTTTGAAATGAATGCCCTCCTTGAGCAGGTCGGTCGTCATGAGCAGGCAGCGGCCGCGGCCCAGAGACACCACCGCCGCATCGTCGCCAATGGCTTTCACAACCAGTGGGTCCGCTGCGGCGGCAATGCGGGCGATACGGCTGATCAGGCCGAATTCGCCGAGGCTCTTAATCTGCACGTTTCCTTGTTCGCGCCTGCCGTGCGGCCGGGCGCACGGCCCTTTTCGGGGCCGCCTGCTTGCGCGCCCTTGCCGCAGACGCTTTTTTAAAGACTTTTTTTACCAGGGCGACGTCCAGCACATCGTCCACGGTGTTGACGAAAACAAATTCCATTTTATTCCTGATGGTTTCGGGCATGTCATCAAGGTCCTTGCGGTTGCGCTCGGGAATGATCACCCGGGTGATATTGTGCCGCAGCGCGGCCAGAGCCTTTTCCTTCAGCCCCCCCACGGGCAGCACGCGGCCCCGCAGGGTGATCTCGCCCGTCATGGCGATATCCTTGCTGGTAGGCACGCGGGTTATGGCCGACACCAGGGCTGTGGCCATGGTGATGCCGGCCGAAGGACCGTCCTTGGGAATGGCTCCCGCCGGCACATGGATATGGATGTCGTGCTTTTCAAAAAACGCCAGGCTGATGCCGAGCTGGTCGGCGCGCGCGCGGATATAGGAAAGAGCGGCCTGGGCCGATTCCTTCATGACGTCCCCCAGCGAGCCCGTCAGCACGAGATGCCCCTTGCCCTTCATGAGAATGACCTCGATGTAGAGCAGCTCGCCGCCCACCTGCGTCCAGGCAAGCCCCGTTGCAATGCCCACCTCATTGATTTCGCGGTCTTCTTCCGGCAGCCGCTTGGGAACGCCGAGATACTTATTGATATTGCTCTTGGTGATCTTCTGCTCGCTCGTGCTGCCTTCGGCAACGGCGCGGGCGACCTTGCGGCAGACCGTGCCGATTTCGCGCTCGAGATTGCGCAGACCCGCCTCGGCAGTGTACTGGTGCACCACGGCTAAAATGGCCTCATCGGAAAACTTGATGTATTCATCGGATATGCCGTTTTCCTCAAGCTGCCGGGGAATAATGAACTGCCGGGCGATTTTCAGCTTTTCCTCGTCCGTGTAGCCGGAAAGCTCAATAATCTCCATGCGGTCCTTCAGGGCGCTCATGATGGGCTCGACCATGTTGGCCGTGGTGATGAACATCACATTGGAAAGATCAAAGTTTATATTCAGGTAATGATCGCTGAAGGCGTAGTTCTGCTCAGGATCGAGCACCTCCAGCAGGGCTGCCGAGGGATCGCCGCGAAAGTCGGCGCCGACCTTGTCGATCTCGTCCATCATGAAAATGGGGTTGTTGGTGCCGGCCTGCTTCAGCCCCTGGATGATGCGGCCCGGCAGCGCCCCGATATAGGTCCTGCGATGGCCCCGTATTTCCGCCTCGTCGCGGATGCCGCCAAGCGATATGCGCACGAACTTTCTGCCGAGGGCGCGGGCGATGGATTTCCCGAGCGATGTTTTACCCACGCCCGGCGGCCCGGCAAAGCAGAGAATCGGCCCCTTCATCTTCTTTTTAAGTTTGCGCACGGACAGGTACTCGAGAATGCGCTCCTTGACCTTCTCCAGGTCGTAGTGGTCCTCGTCGAGCACCTTTCTGGCCTTGGCGATGTCAAGGCAGTCCCTGGTCGACTTGCTCCATGGCAGGTCGACCATCCAGTCGAGATAGGTCCGCACGATCGATGCCTCGGCCGAGTCCGGGTGCATCTGCTCGAGACGGGTGAGCTGCTTGCGGGCCTCCTTTTCGGCCTCGGTGGGCATTTTCGCCTTTTTTATCTTGTCGGAAACTTCGTTGACCTCCTGGGCCTTTTCATCAAGGTCCCCGAGCTCGCCCTTGATGGCCCGCAGCTGCTCCCGCAAAAAGTATTCCCGCTGGGTTTTTGACATTTCCTCCTTTGCCTGCGTCTGTATCTTGGCCTGCACGGTCGACAGCTCGAGCTCTTTGGAAAGATGCTCGTTGACCTTGGTGAGCCGCCCGACGGGGTCGAGGATCTCGAGCACCTTTTGCGACTCTTCGATATTCAGGCGCAGGTTGGAGGCGACCAGGTCGGCCAGCCGGCCCGGATCATTGACGTTTTCCAGCACTTCCATGATTTCGGGCGACATGAGGCCCTTGAGCGACAAAATCTTCTCGCACTGCTCCTTCACATTGCGCATGAGCGCCTCGACTTCCACGCTGATTTCCGCCGGCACCGGCTCCTCGATCCTGTCGATGGCGACCATGAACGTGGGCGACTCCTGCTCATAGCTTTT
This sequence comes from Deltaproteobacteria bacterium, assembly GCA_016932595.1. Classification (GTDB taxonomy): domain Bacteria; phylum Desulfobacterota; class WTBG01; order CAIYCZ01; family CAIRTM01; genus CAIWCT01. Next base: position 5,633 of record JAFGCP010000170.1, on the reverse strand, counting down.
GATCCGGGCCTTGGCGATCCCCTGCACCAGTATCTTAATGCGGTTATCCGGCAGCTTCAGCTTTTTCATCACCATGGCCACCGTGCCGACGGAGTAGATATCCTCGGGTCCCGGCTTGTCATTGGCAGGGTCTTTCTGGGTGCACAAAAGAATCAGGCGGTCTTTTTCCATGGCCGCCTCAACCGCCTTGATCGATGATTCACGGCCCACGAACAGGGGCAGAAACATATAGGAAAACACCACGATATCGCGCACCGGCAGCATGGGCAGCACATCCGGTATTTCGACAACTTCTTTGTCAACATTCTGATACATCATAAAAAACCGCACCTTTACCTGTTAGATTCGTCGCGTCGGGGAAGCAGACGGGATTAAAATATACCATTTCCCCCACCCGGTCAAGCCGGCATGTTCCGGCACCTTTTTTATCAACATAAGCATAAAATAAGGACGAGTCAAAGGGGGAGCGAAAAAAGACTCGTTTTTTCTCCGGCTGGCTTTTCAAGCGCCACAGGCAACCGCTGCAAGTCGGGGCAAAAATGTGGCGTCGGCCTGCAAATCCAGCTTGCTATTTTCATGCTCTTAAGGTAAAAAAATTGTTCGTTTTTTTTACTATGGGAGCTTAGCATGAAGGTCACCGACGGCGTCTACGCCTATCCGTGGACGAATATGATGGAAAACAACTGCAACACCTATGTGCTGCAGGGCCAAGGCGGCCTCATCCTGGTCGACCCCGGACTGAAGCGCCATGTGCCGGCCCTGATCGAGCAGGTGCGCAAGGACGGCCTGAATCCCGACGACATCGGGTTTGTCATGGTCACGCATGCCCACCCCGACCACCTTGACGGGGCAGCCTGGTTCATGGACCGGCCGGTGAAGATGACCATGCACAAGGACGAGGAGCGGTTTCTCGAATCCACGGGCAAGGAATTTTTCAGGATGTTCGGCCTGGAGCAGCCGAGCTACCGCATCGACGTGTACACCGATGAGGGCGATTTCTCAGCGGCGGGCATCGCGCTCAAGGTGCTCTTGACCCCCGGCCACTCGCCGGGCTCCGTCTGTCTGTACTGGCCGGAAAAGGAAACGCTCATCACCGGCGATGTGGTGTTCTGCGGCAGCATCGGCCGCACGGATTTTCCCGGCGGCAGCAGCCCGACGCTCAAAAAAAGCATCGAGGCCATCGCGCAGCTCGACGCGGCCTACCTGCTTCCCGGCCATAATGAAATCATCGAGGGCAAGGCCGAGATCAAAAACAATTTCGACTTCATCAAGCGGGCGTTCTTTTCGTATTTATAGCGGCTTTCAGCGCCAGCGTAGCTCAGTGGTAGAGCAGCTGATTCGTAATCAGCAGGTCGTCAGTTCAATCCTGACCGCTGGCTTTGTTTTACGGGGGTCCTAGCGACCCCCTTTCTTTTTATGGGTGACTTTTTAACAAAATTGCCACAAATGGCATTTGTGAAGCATATAATTTTTATCAAAAACAAACTTTGACTTTTTTACGGGGCTCTTTTATTATTCCTTTCAATTAAATAAGGGGGATGGAGTTCCCCTGAACCGCCCAAAAGGGCTGATAACTCCTACCGATGGAAATATTCGGTGGGAGCATTACTCAAAAACAAAAACCCCACCAACCTTTGGTGGGGTTTTTGTTTATCGAAGCTATGGAAATTCAGGAGAGCATTTAATGATCAATGTCATCTACGTTGCCATTGGTGGCGCTATCGGTTCGGTGTTTCGCTATGTCTTTTCTGGGGGTGTGCATGTTTGGATTAACAGCACCTATCCCTGGGGCACGTTTGCCGTCAATTTAACGGGCTCGTTTATTGCGGGATTCCTTTGGCGTTTTTTTGAAGAAATGCTTATTCCTGCGCATATGAGGCCATTCATTTTTATCGGCATTCTCGGAGGATTTACGACATTTTCCAGCTATATGCTAGAAACACTGAATATGCTGAGAGACGGTGAATTTCTTGCCGCTTGCGGCAACCTGGTTCTCCATAATCTGTGCGGCATCATCGTCATCAGTGCCGGGTTTATGCTGGCGCAATTACTTGTAGCCTGTTTCAAATAGGAGGACATGATCATGAAGCTACCGGAAGAAGGAATGCTGTTGCGTATCTTTGTTGGGGAATCTGACACCCATAAGGGCAAGCCCCTATATGAGCAAATTGTGCTTAAGGCCAGAGAATTAAATCTTGCAGGCGCAACGGTAACTCGGGGGGTAATGGGTTTTGGAGCGGACAGCCGCATGCATACGGCCAAAATTCTTCGACTATCCGACGATCTCCCTATGGTTATCGAACTCGTAGACACCGAGGAAAAGCTTAATACCCTGTTGCCGTTTTTGGATGAGACTGTTGAGGAAGGGCTCATAACGCTTGAAAAAGTGCGTGTAATCAAATACCGCCACTCGATAAAATAGGAATGTTGTAAAAACAGGTCACCATTTGAGGAGAAAAGGCATGGCACGCAAAATCACAGCTGTACAAGCAATGGAGATTCTCGATTCACGAGGCAACCCCACGCTCAGAGCAACCGTGAGCCTGGCAAATGGTGTAATGGCTTCGGCCTCGGTGCCATCTGGTGCTTCAACCGGTGATAATGAAGCTATTGAACTGCGTGATGGCGATAAAAAACGCTATGGAGGGAAGGGAGTCCTAAAGGCCGTCGGCAATGTGAACAAGACTATAGCCCCGAAGCTGATCGGCATGGACCCCATAAAACAGGCTGAAATCGACCACCTCATGATAGCCCTTGACAGTACGCCCAATAAGGCAAAGCTCGGGGCCAATGCCATTCTCGGTGTTTCCATGGCAGTAGCGCGTGCAGCAGCCATGGCCAGTGGGCTCCCCCTATATGCATACCTGGGTGGTCCCGGTGCAGTGCAGATTCCCGTACCCATGATGAATATCCTCAATGGTGGTAAGCATGCAGACAACAGCGTCGATTTTCAGGAATTTATGGTTATGCCTGTAGGCGCTCCGTCGTTTGCCGAAGCCTTGCGGGCCGGCTCCGAAGTTTTCTTTGCCCTCAAGGACATTTTGAAAAAGAAAGGTCATGTAACCAGTGTGGGCGATGAAGGCGGATTTGCTCCGAACCTGAAAAGCAATGACGAGGCCTGCGAAGTCATTCTGGATGCCATTCAAAAGGCAGGATATAAGCCCGGGAAGCAGGTAGCCATAGCTCTTGATCCTGCTGCAAGCTCTTTTTACGAGAAAGGGGCTTACCAGCTGAGCAAATCAAAACAGGGCAAAAAGACCAACCGGGAGATGACAAAGCTGTATAAAGCCTGGATTGAAAAATATCCTATCGTCTCCATTGAAGACGGACTTGCTGAAAATGACTGGCAGGGTTTTAAGGAGCAAACCGCAGAAATCGGTAACAAAATTCAGATCGTGGGCGATGATCTTTATGTCACCAATACTCAGTTTATTGCCCGTGGCATAAAGGAAAAGTCAACCAATGCTGTGCTGATAAAGCTGAACCAGATTGGCACGGTTACGGAAACAATCGAATCTATTCAGATGTGCAGAAAGGCTGGCTGGGGATTTGTTATTTCGCATCGTTCAGGCGAAACCGAGGACGCCTTCATTGCTGATTTTGCGGTGGCCATGGGTGGCGGCCAGATCAAGACTGGTTCGGCATGCCGCAGCGAACGAATCGCAAAGTACAACCGGCTCCTTGAAATTGAAGCCGAGCTGGGCAAACGGGCAGTCTTTCAAAACCCATTTTAAACCCGCTAAGCGGACGTCAGTGTAAAAGGGAACAGCCGCTGATAAAAAAGGGTCTTGATCAGACGAGAACATTGTAAAATCAGGTAGATTCGGCATGGGCCGCACAAGTCCCATGCCGAATCTGATTATAAATAAACGGGCAATGGAGCCATCATTCATAAACAGGTCAAGTACCCTGCTTAAAATAATCAGGGATGCCACAGAGCATTTTCAGATAACAGCTCTCTCCCGGCAGCTTGAGGCAGCTGAAGAATTGCTTCAGGATAGCCAGCTTCTAGATGTTGTCATTTTAGGCCAATTCAAGGCAGGCAAAACCTCCTTTATTAACAGCTTGATTGGGTCTTCAGTTCTGCCCGTAGGGGTCATTCCGGTAACAACAGTAATTACCAGGATCACCCGAATTCAGTATGGTGAGCAAGAGCGGGCCATAGTTACCTGTCTTGACGGCAGCACGAAAGAAATTCCCCTCGATACTGTGGATGAATACATATCAGAGGCCAAGAATCCGGCAAACCAGAAAAATGTTGCTGTGGTTGATGTTGAACTCCCGCTTTTCGAGCATTATCACGGACTGCGCCTTGTGGACACACCGGGCCTGGGTAGCGCTTTCAAATACAATACAGCAACATCCGAAAATTGGCTTCCCAGGGTGGGGGCAGCTATTGTAGCGATAAGCGCTGACCGGCCACTCTCCGAAAGCGATATTGGGCTTTTGCGGGAGCTTGAGCAGTACACGCCGGAAATTGTGCTGTTACTGACAAAAGCCGATCTTCTGGCGGAAGATCAGCAACAGGAAGTAATCCAGTTTTTTGAGCAGACAGCAGAGCGGGAGTTAAAACGGACCTATCCTATTTTCCTTTATTCCATTAAAGCAGCTACAGACCAGTACCGGCAGCGCCTTGATGCTGAACTGTTTATACCTCTTTCAAATAATGCGGCGGCTGAATTTTATAAAATAGCGCAACACAAACTGTTTAAACTTAGGGAAAGCTGCATGCGGTATCTGGAAATCGCACTGAAGGTTTCCCAGCAGGCCGATCATGACCGGGAAAGCGTTAAAGCCCTCATGCTTGATGAACGGGTCAATTATGACTTTATCCGCTCCGAGCTGAACTTGATTGCCAGAGAGCAAAAAATAAAAACCCGTGATCATATCATTGGGCATTTGTATAAAACCTGCCGTAGTCAACTGATACAAAAAATAATGTCTGATCTCAACCAGGCGATGCGCTCATGGAAAGGCAGCCTTTGGACCTTTACCCGTCAATATGAAACCTGGATTGAAGAAACCATGAAGCGGGTGCTGCAGGAAACATCGCATGCAGAGCAGAAGCATTTTTTTGAAACAATTCATCAGGCTCAGGCCGGGATTGAGCGGACGTTAAAACTTTTCAAAAGTCACTTGGATCTGAATATTGAAAAAGTGCTGGGCGTGAGGTTGCATGAGGCTGCATGGGATATTACAGTGGCCACACCTGCACGACCCGATGTGGTTTTTGCCCGGTCCTTTGACTTTCACCTCGATTTGCTTTGGTTCCTTATCCCCATGTTTATCTTCAGAAAGGCTTTCGAGAAACATTTCCTCCATCAGATACCATGGTCGGTTGAGGTAAACCTGTCACGGCTTGCGCACCAATGGGAAGTCGGTATTAACAAAGCTATCGACGAGGTAAAAAACCAGGCACTTGTGTATGTACAAGAGGAGCTTGCTACGGTTGAAAGGCTTCTTTCGCAGGAGCAGGGGCACACAGAGGAAATAATAAAAACCATGGATCAGATCAACCTGCACCTTAATAGCCTTACTTAAAAAAGTGGGTCTTTAATGAAATCTGTGGGTAAGATATCCTGTTGAGTTACCCACAGCCGCGCCTGCCCTGCCTTTGAGGGCAGCAGGACGCG
>JAFGCP010000169.1 GCA_016932595.1 Deltaproteobacteria bacterium | reverse complement strand
CGGCACAAAAAGATTTTGCAGGTTAAACAGGTTCTTTGTCCGTCCTACGGTTTTTTTGTACCCTTTTCAGTGGGGATGCGTACTAAGCGGCAACCCTTTAAATCAGTCCTGTACTTTCTGCTTTTTTACAGTGCGTTTATAAAATTCACCGTTTCGTTCACGATCTGGCTTGTCTGGTCAGCGCGGGTAATTGTAGCGGTGCCGTCGCCTGATGAGCTGGGGGTATAATAGCCGAAATAGCTGTGATTGCCGCCCACGATCTCATAAAAATCGGCATCTGCAGGCAGCATGGCCCTTGAAGACTCAATATCGTCAAGCGAGGTCAGGCCGTCATTGGTTGCATACAGCGACAGGACAGGCAGGCTGGTGCCGTCAAGCCGGTCGGCGCTGTCGGGATAGGCGGCGAAAAGTACCATGCCGTCGACCTTATCAAGATGGTTTACGGCATACTTGCATGCCATGGCCCCGCCCAGTGAATGACCGCTGATGGTCCAGGTCTGAATGCCGGTGAATTTTTCGATTGGCTTGTTTGCCCGATCATAGCCCAGAATTGCCAGATTCAGGGGCATGGGAATGATGGCAACCAGTATGCCCTGCTGTGCAATCGCCTGGGCGATTACGGCATAGGCGCGGGAATCGATCATGGCGCCGGGATAAATGATAAGGCCTTCCGTAGCAGTAACGGTTTTAGGCTTAAAAACATAATAGGAGGCAAGCCAGCTGCTGACATACACAGAAGATACATCTACAAGAGCCGTATCATTCATTGCGGCGGTTGCTTCAGCAAGCGGCTTTGCATACAGGATGCTGCCGGCCGATGCGCTTTGAGCCATGGTCAAGGCCATACATGCTACCAGAATAAACAGTGCGATCGCCTTCTTCATACTCTTCCTCCTTCAGTTGATTGGATTGTTGTTTCAACAGCCCTTATGGGCCATTGCTGTAGCCGCAACTATCTAATTAACAATACAATTTTTTATTCCCGGTTATCGAATATAAGATCGTACAAGCAGACATATTTTCTCCCAATATCAATTAAAGACAATGCCCTAAGATAACCCTAAAAATACCAGTATAAAACAAGGGTTAAATAGGGACGATGTTCTGATTTGTTGTAAAAAAGTATGGGGTAAGCAGTATAAGAGAGACTCAAAAAGAAGAAAGCAGATAGGAGGAAAGGGGTGTTTTGCGATCGGTTATGCCCAGTTTATTTCTAATACTTTCCCGGCGATGGTCAATGGTGCGGGTGGAAAGGCCTGTTATTTGAGCTATATCTTTGCTGGTCATGCCCTGCTTGATGAGGTTGGCAATGCGAAGCTCTGACGGCGTGAGCGCATGGTTGCGGCCTGAGGCCCTTAAGGCAAAAGGGGCCAGGATGTCTGTAAGGTTGGCTTCGATAATGGATAGTGACGAGAGCTGCCGCTCATCCAGGCGTGAGGTTTTCAGCTTTTCAAGATACGGAAAAACCAGCTCGCTGAGATTGGCAAGGATTTTTTCTTCGAGGGTCTTTTTGTCCTCCTCGCGGCCCCGCAGCAGAACCGTCAGGGCCTTGTTCATCTCTTCAAGGCTTGCCGTGCGCTCCCGCACTCTGGCTTCAAGAGCGTCCTCCATTGATTTTCGTGCCGTGGTATCGCACACTATTCCCACCAAACCGTCATCCTCGCCGTTTGCGTTTTTCAGCACCGCAAGGCGCACCTCGACGAAAAAAATTCTGCCGTCCCTGCGCTGCCAGCGTGTTTCAAAGCGGCTGAAATCATCGTGCATACTGACGGTATCAAGATCATATTCCCTGCTTGTAAGAACAGGGTCAAAGGGCAGCAGCGAAGGAACATACCGACCGATAAGCTCCTCCTGAGTATACCCGGTAATATCGCAGAAGGCCTGATTGACCATAATAAAGTTCCCGAGGCTATCTGTCACATACAGGCCCTCGCTTGCATTGATAAATACGCTTTCCAGAAACGCTTTTGCGGCAAGAGCTTCTTTTTCAGCATGAACGCGCCGGGAAATGTCGCGCACCGTTGCCACAATGCCGTTATCCTCTCCCTCGGCGTTTTTCAGCACCGCAAGGCATACTTCCACAGGAAAAATTGTGCCGTTTTTATGCCGCCAGCCGGTTTCAAAAAGACTCATATCGGCATTCCCGTTCAAGGCCTCGATTATCTGCTGGTTCAGAGCGGCCTCGGCCGTTTCGGGCAGCAGCGAAGGCGGTGATTTGCCGATGAGATCCTCCTTCGTATATCCTGTCATAGCGCAAAAAGCCCGGTTGACCATGATGCACCTGCCGAAAGCATCTGACACATAGATGCCGTCGCGGGCGGTGCTGAATATATCAAAAAGAAAATCCGTCTGCTGCTGCCGGGGCTCGAGCCGGTCCGTGGCGTCGGCGCATACGGTAAGCACGCCTGTTCGCCCGGCGCTTTCATCGGCCAGCAGGGATGCGTTCACATCTACGGGCAGGACCATGCCGTCCCTGCGGCACAGGTACATGCGGGTGCTGGCACTGCCCGTCTTGAGAAGACGGCTGGCATATTGCGCCTGCTGTTGCTGATACTGATCATCCAGGGTTATCCGGTCGCCGGTTGAGCAGATATGCGTTCCCGCGGGGGCGCAGAGTTCGGAAAAACTTCGGTCGGTGAGCTCCTGTTTTGTTTCATAGCCGAGCATGCGCGCAAACGAATCATTGAGGTTTATGATTGTGCCATGGACATCGGTTAGTATCATGGCCAGAGAGGATGATAAAGCATGCTGAAGCAGTGAAGTGCCGCTGTCGCATGCTTTTTCTATATGGGAGCAGAGAATTTCACCCGGTTGCTTTTTCATACTGAATTACGCTGTGCAGAATTATAATCCGTTTTTATAAACGACTTTTTCTTAAACATAAACAAAAAATACCACCTCAACAAACCGCCCTTTGTTCTATCTGCCGCCGCAAGTCTCATGCTGAAGCCGACCCAAACGATAGTAAGCTTCCTGCTGTCGCCTGAAAAAATCCTTTCTCTGCTCACCACCCTGCCGGATTATTGGCTGCTTGACACTCCAGAGGCACAGGCCTATAGTTGTGCCATTGGAAAGGGTCATACAAAAAACTCAAACGCGATCCGGCGACCGCCGCGGCGCAACAAAATTATCTGGCAGCAGAGACAGTCTCTGCCGCGTATCTGTTTGCTTCACAAACAGTTAGAGCGTTTTTCTTTATTTTGTACCTGCAGGTTACATGCAGGGCAAGTCCGTTCGTGGTGAGCTTGACGAACCATGAACGAAAAATCGACCTTCGACCATTCGGCCCTTCGACAGGCTCAGGGCGAACGGATAAAGTTTGCATTTTGACAGGTGATTTTTATAAAGGCTACAGTATTTAAAAAAATGCTCTCGTATTAACCCAAACCTTTCTCAAAACCATTCAATTGCTTTACTACTCATTTAACACCTATCTCAAAGAGCTCTTTGGCGAGCGCGTGCAAAAGGTGACGCTCGACGCGGGCCTTACCTGCCCCAACCGCGACGGCAGCCGGGGCACGGACGGCTGCATCTACTGCGATGCGAAGGGGTCGGGAACCGGCGCATATGCCGCCATGCCCGACCTGGCCGAACAGGCCCGCGCCGGCATGGAAAAGCTCGGGCGGCGCTACAAGGCACGCAAGTTCATCGTTTATTTCCAGTCTTTCTGCAACACCTATGCTCCCCTCGACAAGCTGAAAAAAATGTACGATGAAGTTGTGAGCCTTACCGGCGTGGTTGGTCTTTCTGTTGCCACAAGGCCCGACTGCCTGAGCCCTGCTGTGCTTGACCTGCTTGCGGGCTATGCGGAACGCCTGAATATATGGCTTGAACTGGGGCTCCAAAGTATGCATGATGCAACGCTTGAGCGCATCAACCGGGGCCATACCTATAAGGAATTTCTTAAAGGCTATATGATGGCGCGAGACTATCCGCTCAATATCTGCCTGCATATGATTATCGGCCTGCCCGGCGAAGGAAAAAATGAAGTTCTGGCAACAGCCCGTGAAGTGGCCCGGCTCAAGCCCGAAGGTTTAAAAATACACTCGCTCTATATACACCGCGGCACGCTGCTGGAAAAACTGTATCGCAATGGCGGCTATGAGCCCCTTTCGCAGCAGGAGTTTGCGGAACAGGCCAGCGACGTGCTTGAAATCATCCCGCCGGGCACCGTCATTCAGCGCCTCACCGGCGATCCCGACCGTAGCGAGCTTGTTGCTCCGCAGTGGGCCCTGAAAAAAAACGAAACGATTACAATGATAGAAGCGGAACTGAAGGCTCGCGGCAGCAGGCAGGGGAAACTCTGGGATGCTTAAAGTGGCGCGCTTCTTTCCGGGCATTCCCCCGCTCCAAAAAAAGCTGCATTAGAGCACATTAAGGTTGTGATGACAGGGAGAGCCGATTTAATTATTTTGCAGCAGCATCTCAATCCCGTTCGTGGTGAGCTTGTCGAACCATGAGCGGGATTGAGTCTTCCGTTCAACCCTTCGACAGGCTCAGGGCGAACGGG
>JAFGCP010000168.1 GCA_016932595.1 Deltaproteobacteria bacterium | reverse complement strand
TCGCCTGCGGGCACAACCATTGAAGGGCTCCGGGTCCTTGAGGCCGGTGGGGTGCGGGGTACGATCATAAGCGCGGTAAGCGCTGCTGTCGAGCGCTCAAAAGAGCTGGGAAACAGCTGAGAAGCCTATACATCTATAAATCAAAGGATTTCCTATGGCCGGAGCACGGTGGATAAACCACAAAGGGAAAAAGGTTTTTTGTATAGATTTCTCACAGTCAACTGTCGCGGAAATAAACGCGACCATAACACAGGCAAAACCCCTGATTGCCGCTGAACCCCCGCTGTCGATACTGTGCCTTGTCGACACAACCGGCAGTAAATTTGACATTGAAATCGCAAAGGCCCTGCAGGCTTTTTCGGCACACAATAAACCCTATATGAAAATGACCGCTCTGGTGGGCGTCGAAGGGCTGCAAAAGGTCATCTATAACGGCGTACTGGTCTTCACCAAGCGCACAAACATCGTGCTGAAAAGCAGCCCGCAGGAGGCGCTGGACTGGCTCGTAAGCCTTGCTTAAGCCGGGGCAGGGATTATCCCGCCCCCCCCGTCGCTGGAATCCACATAAGCCTTTTTCTCTCAAAGGTGCCCGGCCTGCCAAAGCCTTCTGAGTAGTGCACCTGTCTTTCTCCGATCCCTTTGGGCCCGGCGCCTATAGCATTTAACGAAATCCTGTAACGCTTTGTCCTTTCCATTTCCGCTGCAAGCGGGAAAAATCTGCATTTTGCGCACTAGTGGGTTTTTCTAAATACTGTAACCGCTATCAGTACTTCCATGCTTGATCTGATTTTAAAAAGCCGTCACCCCGTTGAAAAACGGGGTCCAGAAAATAGCTGATTATTAAAAACCTGGATGCCGGCGTCCGCCGGCATGACGAGAAAGAGACTTTGCTGGCCTTTTTGCGTGCTGTGTTATTTGGGCTATAGTAAAGAGAAAAATGCTCTAGCGCATCAAGCTTTAAAGCTCTCTACCGGAACCGGCAGGGAGCGACCCCGACGGGGTAGAGATAACAGGCAAAAAACAGTCTGCGGTAACAAGCTAAATTTTTTAGGCCCGCGGAAGCTGATGAACAAAAAGAGAGTAAAAAGGCACAAAAAGGGACGGCACAATGTGTGTCATGCAACAACTCAGCCGTGTCCTTTAAAAATTTTGTTGTGCCTGGTTCCCGTATCATTTTGAAAAAACACACTTTTTTTTCTTTTTCACAACTGAACACAATGGCTCGTTTTTTGTATTAATCAATACCGGCACGGTTCTTCTTAGTACGGTACCACATATAAGGGGTTCATAAAGCCGGACGGAGCGGAGCGTGTCCGAGGATAGCGTAATAAGGCAGAGAATATCCGGTTCTGGAGTCGTCTGGCGAGACGCGAGCCCACAATTTTTATATGGATCTTTAGTAAGCGACTACAAAAAAATAAACTACCCCGCCGCAAGCGGACGGGGTATTAGAAGAGGGCCAATTGCCGGTCTTCATGAATCTTTTTGTATTTTTTTCCTTGTTTTTTTACATAAACGCTTATTGTTTCTTCATTGCCATGGCGCCCAACAGTACTTGCAAAATAACCGTCCGACCAGAATTCTCCTCCCCAGAGTTTTTTCTTAACCTGAGGACAACGTTTGAATATTTCTCGGGCGGTTAGACTTTTTATCATTGTTACTAAATTAGTCACACGGTATGTCGGCACAGACTGTACCAAAAAATGAACATGCTCCTGATCTGTGCCAATTTCCAAAAACTTAATCTGGTATCGATTCTCAATGTCCAAACAGATTTCACGCAATACTTCATCAACTTGTTCTTCAAATACTACTCGTCTATACTTGGCAGGGAAAACCAAGTGATAGATCAACACCGTTACATTATGACTCTTATGTATGAATTCGCTCACAAAACCATTTTACGCCGCAAGCGGCGGGGAATTCAACCCTAAGAGATTAAATGCTCTAAGAGACTTTTTAGCAGTAAAGAGCTTTGGTTGTGTCTCTGCAAAACGGGCTCAAGGAGCACACGGCGAAGGGCCGTTCTTGACTATTAAAAAAATATCTGTAACTAATAGAGACAAGCCAACTGTTATTTAAAGGAGCTTCCATGAAAAAAACCGCCTGCCTGCTGTTGTCTGTTTGCCTTGCCCTGGTGTTTGCTGCACCGCGGAACTCTTTGTCCGCCGATTTCGGACGGATCGGCAAAAACAAAGAAGTCTTCGACACGACCAGCACCAACATCTCTGCAACCTTCAAAAAATTCATCGAATGCAATGCCGGGGGCCGCAGCCATGCAACCTGCACCAATGACTTTGCCGCTCCCTATTTTCACTTTGACTATGCAACCATAGAACAGCTGCGCAAATACCATGTCATCATGCTGCCGGGCGGAGATTTTGATGTTTTCAGCGAGTTGGTGACGCTGTGTGAAGAGGAAAAGGCGGAAGAGCTTCAGGCTTTTTTCGACCGCTATCCGGTGCTGGGCGCTGAAATTAAAATGTCGGTGGAGCGGGAGGTCTGCCCCGATTATATGAACAAAACGGAAAGTTATTACGACAAATTCATGGATGCCTATATTGAGTACGAGCAGTTTTTCGGCTCAAATGATATTCCGTTCACGCGCCTGCAGTTTGCAAAACACAACAGCCCGAAGTACATCGGCGACCGGGCAGATAAGCTGATACTGCTGGGCGACATTATAGACTCGCTGGAAGCCCTGTACGGAGATAATAACACCAGGGATTATATTCTTTTGGGCCACAGCTTCGGCGGCCTGAACGTAACGGACTTTCTCATGGAGCTTGTCGGCGCTCATGTGCCGGGCACGCCCGAAGACCGGCTCTTCGCCGACACGAATGTCCGCAACTGGCCGGCGGAAAAAAAGGAGCGCATTTTCAAAAAAATCAAGGGCGTTGGGCTCATCAATACCTTTGTCCAGGGCCTGCTCAATGCCGATGATCAGCTCCAGAGCATAGCCGAAAGCCAGAATATATCCGGTGACTTCATGGAGCACTATATCAACCGGGTGCTCAACAATTATGAGGTGGAGGAATTTGAGAGCGACAATCTTACGCGCAATACAATCTATCACCTGACGCTGCGCAGTTTCCATTATCGCACCGGCTATTACCTCAAGGACAAAAACTCCGCCGGCCAGCTTGCCGGCACGCCGGTGCAGGCTGCCATGGATAGAATCGCGACGGAAAAGGCTGTTTTTTCCGTCGGGTGCTTTGTGCCGCGGCTCCTGCCCGCTTTTTTCGTGCAGCCCAATATGATCGTTCACTTCAGCAAAAATGTCTGGCGCAACGACGGGGTGCTCAATGACGGCATGGTTGATACCTATTCAGGCATCCTGCCCCGAAAAAACGTCGAATTCATCCTGCTCCCGAACCTTGATCACGGCGCCCTGGTGCTGAAGCCGCAGGTGCGCGGCATCTCCATCGGTCACACCTATGATCAGCTGCCGTTTATAAAAACGTTTTTCAAGCGCATGATGACAAAAATCCAGGAACTTCCCGGCAACAGCTGATTCTTTTTTACGGACTGGTCTCAAACAAAAAGCCGCTGATTGATTCAGCGGCTTTTTGTTGTCCGTATGTCTATAAAATGCTTCATGCCGTTGAAAGTGAGGCTGAAGCGGCCGTCGCCCTCCTGCTCTATGTACCGCGCCAGCTCATAATACGGCGCCCGCAGAAACCGGGCGGGAAACTGTCCGCCCTTTACCGCACAGTAAGGAATATTATCGGCGCTAAGATAAAAGGTTTCAAAAGAAAGCCGCTCGCGGGAGCCATCGCTCAGCCGGACCATGAAGCCGCCTGCGCCGTCGGCAGCCTGCTCCTGTTCAAGATGTGTCACCACATAGGGCGTGTCTTCAACCACTATCGGGCTGATTTCGGCGCCGATATGCAGAAGGTAGCCGCCGCAGCCGTCATGCTCGATACCGGCATTAAACAGCTCGACTATCTGTTTATTAATGATCGGGGCGCCGTTGAAAAACCAGTTGCCCTCCTTATCGATCTTTATTTCGCCCTGCCGGTCGCTGCACGATTGCATCATCATCGGCTATAAGGTCGCTGAAAACTTTTTGTCAACCCAGGTATTTGCCTTTGCCTTCAGGCCCTGCAGAAACTGCTCGAAAAGGTCCCGCTGCTTGGTCTGCAGCAGCGTCTGGGCCATGCGGTCTTTCTCTTTGGCAAAATCCGCATCAGACGGGGCTATCCGCTCCCGCAGCTTTATTATAACAATGCCCTTCTCCGTCCGATACGGCGACGGCCCGAAGGGCCTGGCCTGATCCAGACTGAAGGCAGCATTCCTGATGTCCTTTGACGGGCCGAGCCCCTGTATGTACTCGCCTATTGCCTGCACCTCGGCGTTTTTAATCTCAAGCCCCTCTTTTTTGGCAACCTCTTCCCACTGCTGCTTGCCCTGAACAAGATCCATGAGCTGCTTTTCCGCCCGGACCTTTGCGGCTGCAAGCTTTTTCTCTTTTTCAAGTTCCGCGGTAATGGCCGTTTTCACATCATCCAGCGGCGCAATCCGCGACTCCCGCTTGTCTTCTTTTCGTACAATATAATATTTCTGCCCCACGGCAAAGGCTGAAGACAGCTCCCCCTTTTCCAGAGCAAAAACTTCTTTCGAGAAAATTTCCTTGCCGGGAGCGTCCTCGGGAGATGAGCCAAAAACAAAAAAATCCGACTCCTGGACCTTCATGCCTGTTTCCTGTGCAAACTCTTCAAGGTTTTTGCTTTTAAAAAGACGATTGAAAGCCCGCCGGGCTTCTTTTTCCACAAGCTGCTGCGCTTTTTCCCTGCGCAGTTCAGCCTCGATGACATCTTTGACCTCATCAAGCGGCTTTGTGCGCCCTTCCTTCACATCCTCAACCTTGATGATATGCCACCCCTTCTGGCTCTTAACGGGCTTGCTGATATCACCGGGCTTCATTGCAAATGCGGCTTCCTCAAGGGGCTTGGCCATTTCGCCTTTTTTAAAATATCCCAGATCTCCCCCCTTTTCAGCCGTTGCCTTGTCTTCGGAAACCTTTTTTGCAAGCTTTTCAAAATCTTCTCCCTTGGTGGCCTGCTCGGCAATCGCTTCCGCCCTTTTGAAGACCTCCGCATCCTTTTCTTTGTTTTCAGACTTCAAAAGAATCTGCCGAATCCGGACCTTTTTCGGCTCAAAGAACTGGTCAACGTCTAATTCATAATACTCTGCTATTTCACGGGCCGGCACCTCGACGGCTTTTTCAAAGCTTGCGGGGTCAAAGGTAATATATTTCACCTTCGCTTTTTCAGGCTCGCGGAACTCTTCTTTGTGCTGATCGTAGTAGGTTTTAATATCTGCCTCGGCTATGGCCACGGTCTCCTTGATCTTGTCCGGCACAAAGCAGAGATAGTCGATTTTGACCTTCTCCTGCTCCATTTTAAACATGTCCCGGAGTTCCTGGTCGGACACTTTTGCCGAGCGGGTAATGATGTTTTCCAGGGACTTGAGCATCAGCTCCCGCTCTTTGTCTTTCTCAAAATCCGCGGCCGAAATGCCGTAATAGTTGAGGGCGCGCTGGTACATGGCTTCACTGAAAACGCCATCCTGCTGAAACATGGGCATGGCGATAATTGCTTTTTTTATTTCATCCTCGGTGACGCGGATAGAGCGGCGCTCGGCTTCCTGCAGCAGAATCTCCCTGCTGATCAAATCCTCAAGCACTTTCTGCTTCAGGCCCAGCTTTTCCATCATTTCTTCGTTGAACTGGTTTTTATACAGGGAGCGGTACATTTCGATTGTGTTCTTATAGGCCGTCTGATACTGCGCCATGGTTATCTTGCGGTTGCCCACTTTGGCGACCGTGGTGTCTTTATCCGAGTTGCGAATATCGGAAAATCCGAAAAAAAAGACAAACACCACGACAATGATGCCAAACAGCACTTTGATGATCCAGGACCCGGATTTTTCACGCATATATGAAAGCATTTGTTACTCCTGAAACAGTGTTAATCATTAAAAATTTTTTCTTCTGTGTTGGGTTCCACATGCTAATAAAATATTCCAAATTTATCAAGAGTTATTATTTTACTTGCACTTACGTGCTTTGTCTGCTATTAGCCCTCTTTGATAAATAATATATTTTATATTTCTGCTATCGGGAGAGAAACATGTTTTTTGATCGCCTCTGGGGAATGCTGTCAAACGATCTGGCCATTGACCTGGGAACAGCTTCCACGCTGGTATATGTAAAAGGCAAGGGCATTGTGGCAAACGAGCCTTCTGTCGTGGCTGTGCGCAAGGATATCAACGGCAAAAAAATCCTTGCCGTAGGCAATGAGGCAAAAAAAATGCTCGGCAGGACGCCTGCCAATATTACCGCAATACGGCCCATGAAAGACGGCGTCATCGCGGATTTCGACATAACCGAATCCATGCTGAAATACTTCATTCGCATCGCGCACAAGCGCAGCAGTTTTGTACGGCCGCGGGTGATTGTCTCCGTGCCCTCCGGCATTACGCCCGTTGAAAAGCGGGCGGTCAAGGAATCCGCGGAACTTGCCGGCGCCCGGGAAATCTACCTCATTGAAGAGCCCATGGCCGCCGCCATCGGAGCCGGGCTGCCGGTAAGCGAGCCCATCGGCAGCATGATCGTTGACATCGGCGGCGGAACCACGGAAGTAGCCGTCATCTCCCTTTCCGGCATCGTCTACAGCCTGTCGGTGCGCACGGCCGGCGATAAAATGGACGAGGCCATCGTGCAATATATCAAGCGAAAATACAATCTGCTCATCGGAGAGCGGACGGCAGAGCTTATTAAAATAACTATCGGTACGGCATATCCCGAAAAAGAAATCAAAACCGTCGATGTCAAGGGCCGCGACATGGTCACCGGTATTCCCAAAACCCTGGAAATCAGCTCCGAAGAGGTTATGGAAGCAATTGCAGAGCCGGTCAACACCATTGTCGAATCCGTTAAAATCGCCCTTGAGCGTACCCCCCCCGAGCTGGCCTCCGATATCGTTGACCGCGGCATCGTGCTTGCGGGCGGCGGCGCGCTACTGAAAAATCTCGACAAACTGCTGAGAGAAGAAACCGGCCTTCCCATCATTGTTGCCGACAGCCCGCTCACGGCGGTGGTTATGGGCTCGGGCAAGGCGCTCGATGAGCTTGATCTTCTCAAAGATGTCGCTTTTGATTAAAGCCCTCCTGCCGAAACTGAGGCTGCCCTTGTTTCCGACTGGCGCCCGTCGATTGCGCACCGACCGGGCAAATGCCGTCACCTATATGTGTTTAATCAAACATGCAGCAGTTTTTTATTAGAAATAAAAAAACGTTTCTTGTTGCTGCGCTCCTGCTGGCTGCGCTCACTTTTTTTGCCAAAGGCATTGAGCAGAAACAAAAACACTCGTTTTTTGATCGCGTTGTTCTTACCCTGTTTTCATTTCCCCTGAGCATAACCAATACAAGCATCAATGCCGTGAGCGGCGCCTGGTCCCACTATATCTACACGATCGGGCTGCACGATGAAAACATCGCTTTAAAAAAACGTGTCGATGCGCTGGCCATAGAAAACCAGCGGCTGCAGGAACAGGCCGAAGAGAACAAGCGGCTGCGCGACCTGCTCGTTTTCCGGAAAAAATTCGAACACAAAATGCTGCCTGCTGAAATTATCGGCCGGGACCCCTCGAGCTGGTTTAAGACCGTTTTGGTCGATAAGGGTTCTGCGGACGGCGTATTGGAAGATGCGGGCGTCATTGCACCCGAGGGGGTTGT
>JAFGCP010000167.1 GCA_016932595.1 Deltaproteobacteria bacterium | reverse complement strand
GAGGAAAAGACCATGTCCAGAGCCGATATGTTTGTAAACCCACTACGCGAAGACTGGATGACCGATGAGCTTATCAAGAAGCTGAAAGCGGTTTCACAGGACGGCAAAATCACCTGCGCCGCCGCGCAGCAGTTTGCCCGCGACAACGGAATTACCATGCACAAAATGAAGGCCTTTGTCGATGTCGTCACCCTGAAAGTTCAAAGCTGCCAGCTCGGATGCTTTTAGCAATAACGGCAATGATCGTCCACTCCGGCGAATGCCATTAGTGGCTGAAGCGGTTGATTATAAGTAAGTCAATCGGAGTCATGTAAAGTTTTTCTCCCCGCCCCGGACATGACAGAGAGGAAATCGCTTTTTGCAGGCTGATTTGAAAACTGCCACCTTGCAGCCTGTAAGAAATTAAATAAACTTATACCATTACGGAGACAGAACGCATGGCAACCACGCTTCGAGAAGATCTGCGTGAGGCGATACTTCAAAAACTGGCAAAAAAGCAGGACCCCCTGGAAGGGTTCTACTGCGACGAGGCGACCCGGGAATCCATACTGGCGATACTGATCGCCGGGCGGCATCTGCTGCTTGAAGGCCCCCCGGGAACGGGCAAAACCACGGTGGCGCGCATTATTGCCGCGCTCCTGCCGCCCATGGAAACCGTGGCCGACTGCCGCTACAACTGCTATCCCGGCAACCCCTGCTGCCCGGACTGCTCGAGCAAAAAAACCCATAAAAAGATAAAAGTGCCGGGCTCGGGCCGGTTCATCCGCATCCAGGGCTCGCCCGAGATGATGCCCGAAGACCTCATGGGCGACCTTGACCCCGTGCTTGCCATGAAGCTGGGCATACAGGACCCCCGCGCCTTTACGCCCGGCAAAATCCAGAAAGCCAACCGCAAAATTCTTTTCATCGATGAGCTCAACCGTGTGCCCCAGCGCACGCAAAACACCCTGGTGCAGGTGCTCGAGGAGGGCATCACCACCATCGCTGGTTTTGACCTTACCTCGTCGGTTGACACCCTGGTCGTGTCAACCGAAAACCCCGAGGAATATGCGGGCGCTGAGCGCGTGAGCGAAACCCTGTCTGACCGTTTCGAGCAGGTACGCATAGGCTACCCCTGCCCCGAGGATGAAGCGGTTATTCTCCAGCGCTACGGCAAGCGCATCGAGGGCGTGAAATCCTCCGACGACATTATTCGTCAGTCTGTAGCGATCAGCACCGCAGCCCGCGGCATGCCCGATGAACTGGAAAGGCTGCCGAGCGTGCGCGCTACGCTATCCATCTTTGAGCAGAGCCAGGCCCTTGCGCGCCTCAAAGGCGTAAAGTCGGTCGGCAGGGCCGACGTTGAAACCGCGGCGCGGCGCGTTTTGGAAGGCCGCCTTGCCGTAAGCAGCGAAAGCAAATATTTTGAAAAACAGGATTTGCTCATCGAAAAAATCATCGACCAGTCAAAAAAGAAATAATTTTTTTCTGAACCGGCAGGGTGCGAGCCTGCCTCCCGGCGGAGGAAAAGGTTTATCATGCGCCACGCAGCGAGCCCTTAAAGATGCATTATTTTGCAGGGGAAAAATTTTTCGCCTGGATTAATTTCAGTTGAAATCAGTTCGCAGCGAGATACAAAATGCAGCCTTTCACCCAAATCACCACATCTGATCTCCGCCATGCCCTTGAGCGCGGCGTAACGCTCAAGGAGTTTGAGGCTACTGTCCTGCGGCGCATGAAACTGCCGCCGGCTGAGCTCATGGCAGCCTCGCCGCTGTATCTTCTGCAGCAGACCGCTCCTGAGCTAACCGAAATGGTGCAGCAGTGGATGGATGGCTCATGGCGGCCCCCGCAGGGGCCTGCGCCGAACAACAAAAACCCATTTCTTCTGGCGCCGGTAAGCCCCCGGAAAATGGATGTGCCCGCCTATCTTGCGCAGTTTTCAAAAGCAGGGCCTCCGGCCCTGATTGCCATAGACGCCTCGCCCGCCGAGGTCGGTGCCGCCCTGCAGTATGCCTGCAGCCTGCCCTATGGCCTTCAGGCGCCTGTGCGCATGGTGCATATAGTCAAGGAGCAAGTCACGGCGGAGCTTGACTTCCATCCGGGAGATTTTTTATGCGAGCTAGCCGTATGGTGCTTGAAAAACAAAATTGCGCTGGTGCCGCTTGCCACGCCGCAACGGCTGGTAGCATCGGAATTTCAGTTTCTCTACAACCAGATGCTCGGCGAGGCGCAGGCGGAATTCGCCCGTGAAGCGCACCGCATAAAAAATCAGTCGGCTCTCGAGCGCCTTGCCGCTGGTTGTACGCAGCAGGTTTTCGGCGCGGGGCTGAGCCTTGTGGACGAGCGCGAGGACCTCATCACACGCTCCTGCTATCTTGCCAGCAGGCTTCTGGATCTGGGCACGCACCTTGCGGCAACCGGGAACCGGCATGGACCCCTGCTGATGTTGTACAAAATGCAGCTCAGCCTGGATTTGCCGCCCCTGGTCAACATGTTTTTTTCAACCCCAGCCGCGGTTGCCGAGATGTATGAATACCATGAGCCGCAGCATGCCGGCACCTTCGGCATGCATATTCTGACCGCAGCCGATGATGCCGACGCCCCTGAAAAGCATTATTTTGTCCATGGTGCGAAAATGCGCACGGCCATCGAAAAACTGCTTGCCGACCGGCGGCAGGAAAAGCTTGCGCTCAACGAAATTGACCGTCTCTGTGCGCAGGTTGCCCAAGCTCTGCGGCATCACCCCCATGTTGAGCGTCCCGCAGGCGTGCGCGGAACCCTTGCCATGCGTGAAATCGCTCAGGGCCTCGGCCTCATCCGCGGCGCCGTCACCCGCGAAGCCCTTGCCAAAGCGGCTTTTATCGCCCTGCCCCACCGCCTTCGGCTTGCCCAGAGCGATGACATTTCTCTGGAAAGCCTGCTGAAGAGTATTGTCAGCCGCGCCGTCTACGGCCTGCCCCTGTTTCCCGCAGATGAAGAGCGCGCGGCTGAAAACCGGCGGCCCATGACGCCCGAGGAGCTTGCCCGGGCACTGCAGGGCCTGACCGATGCGGCCTTCCGGCAACTCGGGCCCGACGAGGCTTTGCCCGCCAATGACCCGGCCTTCGGCCACGAGGCCATGAACCATCCCCTCGTGCAGCAGGCGTTGAAAGAGGCCATGAAAAAGGGCCTTCTGAATGATTCCTTTAGCGACTATAAAGACCTGTTAGGCGAGCTTGAAGACCGGGGGCTGCTGGAAATGGCTGACGCCTCCCGCATGACCTTAAGCGAGCAGGGCCGTGAAACGCTTGAAAAAAGCCTGCATGAATCCTGCAAACAGGGCGAGCTCACGGCCGAGGAGTTGGCTGAGGCGCTCAAAAACAGCTGCAGCATGCCGCCCCCGCCGGGCCTCGGGGGCGATAAGACCATGCTCTCGCCGCAGGCAGAAACCGAGCTTATAGCCGAGATGATGGACTTCCAGCATCAGGGCCGCTCGGAGAGCACGTCGCTTGAAGACCTGTATGTGCACTACACGGTCGGGGAAAAGAAAGGCCTGGAAATCGGTAGCGAAAAAATCGACTATGACCGTCTGAAAATAATGGTTCATGAGCTTGAGAAAAACGGCGCCCTGAAAGTAACGGGAGAGAAAAAGCGCTTCACCCTGTCGCAGCTGGCTCTGGAAAAACTGCTCAAGGGTCTCATTCAGCGGCACAAGGGGCAGGTGCTGGAAAAGCGCGCCTTTAAAAAAGAGCATGAAATCGACAAAACCGATGTGCGGCGCTACCAGCGCGGCGACGTGTTTAAAAGCATTTCCATCCGTCATACCCTGCGCCGGGTGCTGCGCAAGGGCAAGACCTTCGACGACATCAACTATACCGACCTTCGTGCTTTTGAAAAAAAACCGGCAAACCAGCTCGATATCGCCGTGTGCGTCGATATTTCGGCGTCCATGAAGGAAGGCGGCAAGCTGCGCTATGCCAAGATGGCGGTAGCCGAGCTTGCCAAGGCAGCCATCGATAAGGGAGACCGCATGGGCATCATAGCATTTTCCAACCTCGGCGAGGTCGTTGTGCCGCTCACGCCGAAGCTGCAGCAGCTCATGGAAGCGACCATGACCCTGCGCTCAGAACAGTACACCAATATCGGCAATGGCCTGCGGGTGGCGCGCCAGATGCTGCAGAAAGACCGCAACAGCAATGCCAAACTTATTATTCTTATTACCGATGGCGAACCCAATGCCGCTCTTTCCGAAGACAGCAGAGGCAATGGCTACCATGCCCGCGTGGCTGAGTTTTCCCGCGGAACATCCATGGAGACAAAGCGGGCCATGGGTGCGCAGCATGCCCTTGTCGAGGCCGCACGAACCCGGCGCAAACACATGAAGGTTGCTGTTGTCTATATCTGCCCGGAAGGAACTGTCGATCCGGAAAGCGAGCGCGTGGCCCGCGAAATCGCCCGCAGGGGAGGGGGCAAATTTCACAGAGTGCGGGCGCTTGAGCGCCTGCCGCTTGAAGCGCTCGAGACCGTTACGTAAGCCCGGCAGCATCACTGCAAAGAAAAGCCCCTTGAATCCATCACTGCCTGACTATAAAAAAAGACGGACCGGAGCCACATGGCTTCGGCCCGTCTTTTTTTCTACAGATTAACTTTTACTACTCTGCCAAAACAGGCAGCAGATAATCAAAACCGTTTTTGACGGCTTCTTTGGCCTGCTTGGCGCTGATGAGCTTCTTCTTCTCAAGATAGATGACAAGCTTTTCATAGCCTTCCAGCAGAATGCGGCGATGGGTCTTCTCATCGACCACATTCTTGTCCTTCAGATAATCAAGCACGTCGAGCATCTTGTCGTCCAGTTCGCAAAGCTTCTTGGCCTGCGCTTGTGTCATGATAGCCATAATATGTCTCCTTTCGCTTTTCAGAATTAATAGTAGTATTTTTTCCTCTTCTTTTCAGCGTCGGACATATACTTGGCTCTGAGCGGAGCGAGGTCTTTTGCAACATAGTCAAGGCCGAGCATCTTCAGTCTCTTCTCTGAGGGGAAGCCGGTCTTGGGATCCCAGTCACGATACTTGTAGTACTTCTGCAGCATATCGTTCAAGGGAAATACTACGCCGACGTTGGTCTGATAATCCACGCCCTGGGGCATGGGTTCCGTGGTGAAGCGCTCGGGAACCACGTCCTCGCGGGCGCCGGACATGCAGCGGTTCCAGTAGGCGCGCTCGAGCTGGAAAATACGCTCGCCGATTTCCTGGAACTCTTCCTCGGTGAAATCAAGGCCCGTGCAGGCATTCAAATAATCAACCTGATCCGGGGTAAGCACGGCATAGGACCAGTGCGTGGTGAAGCAGCACACCTGCAGGCAGTCCGTGGTGGCCTTCTGGTTTTCCTCATAGAAGACCATGTAGGGCTTGTTTGCCGTGGTGGTGGGCTTGGCGCCGCGCTCGTCGCCGAGCAGCTTGGTGTTCAGGCCCGTGTACAGGGCGCCGGACAGCTCAAGGCAGCACAGGGAACGAAGGTGGTCGCAGCCGCCGCGGGTGCCATG
>JAFGCP010000019.1 GCA_016932595.1 Deltaproteobacteria bacterium | reverse complement strand
GTCCGGCATAAAAAGGTTTTGCAGGTTAAACAGGTTCTTTGTCCGTCCTACGGTTTTTTTGTAGCCTTTTCAGTGGGGATGCGTACTTAGAAAGGCGCATAAGTGGTATTTCAGGCTATAAACAGATTAATTCACGAGGGAGGCAGCGTGCATGAATGTGATTATTCAGGAGAACCGGCTTGTACTGCAGCCGCAAACCGACCTTATTGCGAGCCATATTGAACCGCTTCGTGAAACTGTGCTTGCCGAGATGAAAAAATATCCCGGTGTGACTGGCATTGTTGTTGATGCGGCGGGCATTGAAATAGTGGATTCACTGGGGGTGAATCTTATTATCGGCATGTACCGGCAGTCGGCAGCCGAATCCAAAACCTTCGAGATCATTAATGCCGGAGAGAAGTTTGTAAAAGTCGCCCGTTTTTTTCGTTTTTATTCGCTTTTCAGCATCAATGGTGAAGCAGCAAATATGTAGGCAGCCCCTGGCCTGGCCGCAATCGGACCGGTCGAAAAACCAGCAGGAAACGTGCATACTGGAATCACTGCTGAACTGTCTTGAATATTACGGCCAGTACGTGGTAAGATGGCAAAACATCTAATGTGACACAGGAGATCATATGGAACGTTCAGCCCGTATTGAAAGAAAAACAACAGAAACCGAGATTACGGTTGCCCTTGACATCGACGGAGCAGGCTCCTATAGCGTTCAGACACCAGTGGCGTTTCTCAACCATATGCTTGAGCTTTTCGCAAGGCACGGGCTCTTCAATCTGACCGTGCTGGCCAAGGGCGATACGGCCATTGACTTTCATCATACGGTCGAGGATATCGGTATATGCCTCGGACAGGCGATTGTGAAGGCACTGGGCGACAAGGCGGGCATTTGCCGCTATGGTCAGGCTGCTGTGCCCATGGATGAGGCGCTGGCAGATGTAACGCTTGACCTCAGTGGCAGGCCATGTCTGGTCTATAATGCCCCAGACCTGAAAAGCAAAGTCGGCGAGTTCGACAGCGAGCTGGTTGAGGAGTTTTTGCAGGCCCTTGTCAATAACTGCAGGGCAACGCTGCATATTAATGTCCCCTATGGCAAGAACAGTCATCATATTATCGAGGCGGTATTCAAGGCCCTTGGCCGTGCTCTGGATCGCGCCACGCAGCTTGACGGCCGCATAACGGGCGTGCCCTCGACCAAGGGAGTGCTCTAGTCAATGCATGTGTCCATCATCGACTACGGCATGGGCAATTTGCGAAGCGTTCAAAAGGCTTTTGAGAAATCCGGATGCACTGCCGGGATAGTAACTTCGGCGCAGGCCGTTGACGATGCGCGAGCCCTTGTTCTGCCCGGTGTCGGCGCCTTCAGAAAATGCTTTGAAAATCTCGATCGCCTCGGGCTCATATCGTCCATTGTTTCATCCATCAGGTCTGGCAAGCCATTTCTGGGCATTTGCCTCGGCCTGCAGATTTTGTTTTCAGACAGCGAGGAATTCGGGTCATGCCCCGGCCTTGATGTGATCAAAGGCCGGGTGGTACGCTTTCCCGCGGAACAGCGCGATTCAGGCGGAAGGCTCCTGAAAATTCCCCACATGGGGTGGAATGTCCTGAGCGTCAGAAAACAGGCTCCGCATCTGAGCGGCATCGAAGCAGGGGCCCATTTTTATTTTGTCCATTCCTATTATGTTGCTCCTGATGACCCGGCGGTCATTGCCACCACTACCGGCTATGGCGCTGAATTTGTTTCAAGTATCTGGAAGGACAATATTTTCGCCTGCCAGTTTCATCCTGAAAAGAGTCAGGCTGTGGGCCTTCAGCTTCTGAAAAATTTCACCTCTTTTGCTGACCGTGCATAGTGCGGCCAGTTTCTGAAAGGTCTTCAATGATCATTATTCCCGCAATTGATTTGAAAAACGGCCAGGCCGTCCGCCTCTCGCAGGGGCGCATGGAGGATGCGACGGTGTATTCCAGCGACCCCGTGGAAGTGGCCAGGCGCTGGGAGTCCCTGGGCGCACAACGGCTGCACATTGTTGACCTCGACGGCGCTGTGTCAGGCGAGCCGCGCAACAGGGAGCTGGTGAAAAGGATATGCGCGTCGGTGGGCATGGAGGTAGAGCTCGGCGGCGGCATCCGCGATATCAGAACGGTTGATGAATACCTTGCCGCCGGCGTGAAATACGCGATTCTCGGAACTGCTGCCGTGCGCGATCCAGCGTTCAGGGATGCATGCTGCAAAAAATATCCCGGCCGGATCATTATCGGCATAGATGCTCAGAGCGGCATGGTAGCGGTACAAGGCTGGACAGAGAGCACCAAGCTGAGCGCAGTTGATCTTGCCCGCCAGCTTGATCCTGAGGCTGTTGAGTCAATCGTCTATACCGACATCAGCCGTGACGGCATGCTTACAGGCCCCAATGTAGAAGAAACGGCAAAACTTGCATCCTCGATTTCAATTCCCGTTATTGCCTCCGGCGGCATGTCGCGCATCGAGGATGTTAAAAATCTGCTATCCGTGGAATCATCAGGCATTATGGGGATTATTATCGGACGTGCCCTGTACACGGGCGGCCTTGACCTTACAGAAGCAATTGCACTGACGCAAAATCATGTTTGATTTGTTCAATTAGTTGAATTAGTTCAACCAATGTAACCAATAGAATTAATAAAACTTTTTTTATGCTTGCAAAACGTATCATTCCCTGCCTCGACGTGAAGGACGGCCGTGTGGTGAAAGGCGTCAATTTTGTCAATTTGCGCGATGCCGGCGACCCGGTTGACAATGCCAGATTTTACGATGCCGAGGGCGCCGATGAACTGGTGTTTCTCGACATCACCGCTTCCCATGAGCGCCGAGATATCATTCTGGAAGTGGTTGAACGCACGGCCGCCGAGGTGTTTATGCCGGTGACGGTTGGCGGCGGCATTCGTGACCTTGATGATATACGCAATCTTCTCAATGCCGGGGCGGATAAGGTGTCCATAAATACCGCCGCGGTCAATAAACCGGACTTTGTGCGGGCTGCCGCAGAAAAGTTCGGCAGCCAGTGCATTGTGGTGGCAGTAGATGCAAAACGTACCCGTGCCGGCAGCGACTCCGAAAGCCCGTGGGAGGTTTTCATCCATGGCGGCAGAACCCCTACCGGCATCGATGCCGTTGCCTGGGCCCGAAAGATGGAAACCCTTGGATCAGGGGAGATACTGCTGACCAGCATGGACCGCGACGGCACGCAGGAAGGCTTTGATCTGCCCATGACGCAGGCAATATCCCGGGCCGTCACCATACCGGTGATAGCCTCGGGTGGGGTGGGAACCATGGAGCATCTCTATGACGGCATCGTTCAGGGCGAGGCCGATGCAGTCCTGGCAGCCTCTATTTTTCACTATCGCACGCACTCTATCAGGGAGGTCAAGCAGTACCTGCATGCAAAGGGTGTTCCTGTACGGCTGGTATAACCTTATTTCGGCAACTGCTCCTGCAAAATAATTCCGCTTCAGCGGACATATTAAATATTTTTTTGGAGACAACGGCTATGGAAATTTTAGATGCGGTAAAGTACGATGCAAACGGACTGGTGCCCGTGGTGGTTCAGGATTATCAAAACGGCGAACTGCTGATGGTTGCCTACATGAATCGGGAGTCTCTTAAATCCACCCTTGAAACAGGCAAAACACATTTTTGGAGCCGTTCGAGGCAGAAATACTGGATGAAGGGCGAATCCTCCGGCCACACGCAGCAGGTCAAGGAAGTGTTTGTCGACTGCGACGCAGACTGCATTCTCATGAAGGTCGAGCAGATTGTAGCGGCATGTCACACCGGGTACCGCTCATGTTTCTATCGCAAGTGGAACGGCGCCTCATTTGACGAAATAGGGGAGAAGCTTTTTGATGAAGAAGCAGTCTATAAAAAGTGACGCCGCAATTCTGGACCGGTTGTATGAAGTTATACGGCAGCGCAAGGAAAGCCCCAGTCCGGATTCCTATGTGGCATCGCTGTTCGTAAAAGGAACGAAGAAGATACATTCCAAGATCGTTGAGGAAGCCGGCGAACTGGTCGAGGCATCCGAGCTTGGGGATCGGGGCCATATTGTTCACGAAACAGCTGACCTTATTTTTCATACCATGGTGCTGCTGGGTCAGTGGGAAATAGAGCCTGATGAGGTCTATGCCGAGTTGCAACGCCGCTGGGGCGTTTCCGGCATTGCTGAAAAAGAGAGCAGGAAAACAAAGGCTTACTAGGCCGGAGACGGGGCGTTGTCCCGGTTTTTTTTGTGGGTGCGTTATGTCTGACAAACTGCCTGTTATCGGCATCACCATGGGCGACCCTTCCGGTATCGGGCCAGAAATTATAATGAAAGCCCTGCAGGAAAAAAATGTTATATCGATCTGCCGCCCGGTAGTCTTTGGAGATAAAGGTATTCTTGAACGGGAGGCAGCCCGGCTTGGACTGCCTTGTTTTTTTGATGCTGCTGCTCCACCTGAAATTGCTTTCGGCGCTGCAGGGCTTATTCAAATTTCCTGCCTGAATCCTTCGGAAATATCCTATGGAAAGCCCTCAGTTGCTGGCGGCAAGGCCATGGCCGGGAGCATCATCGAGGCGGTTGCCATGGCAAAGGCCGCAAAGATTGATGCCATAGTCACCGCGCCCATTAATAAAATGGTGCTGCATGATGCCGGCTATAAGTATCCCGGCCATACCGAGATGCTTGCCGAGCTTACCGGCACAAAAGATGTTGTTATGATGCTTGCCGGAGAAACCCTGCGTGTGGTGCTGGCGACCATACACTGCGCGTATGTCGATGTGCCGCAACTTCTCACCACTGAAAAAATTTTCAAGACAATTACGATAACACACGAGAGCCTGAAGAAAGTGCTTGGGGGCAAAAATCCGCGTCTTGCTGTTGCGGGGCTTAATCCCCATGCAGGGGAGGGCGGGCTTTTTGGTGAAGAAGAGAAAAATGTGATAGCTCCTGCGGTGGCTGAAGCCTGTCGGCTGGGTATAGATGTCGTCGGTCCAATGTCGGCAGATACCCTTTTTTATTATGCTGCCCGGGGCCGCTATGATGCTGTTGTCTGCATGTATCATGACCAGGGGCTGATTCCGTTGAAGCTCCTGCATTTTGATACGGGAGTGAACGTTACCCTCGGCCTTCCCATCATCCGCACCTCGGTTGACCACGGCACAGCCTATGATATTGCCGGCAAGGGAATTGCCAGCCCGGCCAGCCTGGTGAGCGCCATTAAAATGGCGGTGCAGATGTCCCGAGGCAGGGCAGGAGCCTGATACCCTCAGCGAAGGCTTTCACGAGCCGAGTTTTCCTTTTGCAGACAGTTCATCGGCAACGTCTTTCATGCCGAGTGATTCAAGGGTTGCTCTGGTCGGATAGCCCGAAGCCGTATCCCAGCCCTGCAGCTCATAAAAGGCCGTTTTAAACTCCTCGAATTTTACCCGGTCAACCGTTCTTCCTTCAGCGCTTATGTAGGTCCATGTGCCATCGACTTTACCAAAATAATTCTTAGCAGCATCTTTACAGGTGTTCGTATAATAAAATTCTGAAAAGTTCACCATGTCGCGATGGCGGCCCTGCAGTGTCCAGATGGCATGATCAAGATTCCAGATTTTTTTGCCAAGCTCGATGCCGTCCTCAAAAGAAAAATCATTGCCGGTCACTGCCTTCAGATATGCAGGTTCTGCCTGACCTGTGGAGCCGACGAAATCATCGGCATACGGGTTCACAAAATCCGGCCACCGCGAATCGCAGAAGAGCATAGACTGCTTCCAGAACCGCGTATAATAACGGTGCCACGACACGAACTTTGCCATGTGTTCGGAATACATATTTGTCTCACTGAAATCCAGTATGAGTTCATCATCGTTAAAGGGGGCCATTTTAGCCAGTATAATGTTCACAGCTTCTCCCATGGTAATGGGCGCTTCATTCTTACCGTAAAAAGCTCCGCCACCCAGGTATTTGAGCCGGTAGATGCAGTGCTCATTTATGTCACGGTCACCGAGAATAGAGCCGTAGCCCCACTCAAGCTGCGCACGGGGGTCATAATGATACGGGTATCCCCAGTAGGGGTAGTTCAGCAGACCTGAGGCGAGATCCTCATCGAGCCTGCCCCATTTTGCAGCGGCACGCAGGGCGCCTTGTTCGATATCCTGCCCGAACTGAGAAGGGTTGCCCTTTCCGTCATCTCCGTAGGCCAGCATTTTTAAAAACTGCTCAATAAACTCATAGGTTCCGTAATTATCTAAGGTGATGAAGCTGGGGCATTCGATGGCCGTGCCCGGGCCGATAATACCTATTTTGAGCAGTTCCAGGACATAACCTATGCAATAGTATGCTTCAAGGGAATTGATCCCTAATGTATTCAAAAGGTCGGTAGCGCGATAGGCGATATCAGGGCTTTTTGCTCCCAGACAATAAAATGCTGAATCTGAACAGACAGCATCATTGCCAAGCCCGTCCGCATAGCGCAACTTGCAGGCACTGTGACAGCCGATGCATGCCGAAGGCCGCATGCCTGAAGTATGTTTGAATCCAGGTATCATTTCCCATACCACCCCGGCGCCCGGCGGGCTTTGAAAATTGTTCGGAATCGAGGTGGAAATTGGGTTATCGGTATGATTGGCATACTTGCGAACATGATCAATGCGTGTTTTCATGAGCGCCTTGGGGTCATAAATAGGGATGCTTCCCGTGCCGATAACGCTTATGGCCTTGAGCTTTTTTGAGCCCCATACAGCGCCAAAGCCGCCCTGTCCCGAAGCGCAGGCTGCATCGTGGATGAGGACGGCAGAACGGCTGAGATTCTCGCCGGCAGGCCCTATGGCAAGAACGGCCGGCCGCTGCGTTGTGCGCCCGCCGGAGCCTGTCTGCGGGGTGCTCCAGGCATTGGTAGCGTCTGTTCCTCGTACATAGTTCCAAAGTGTTGCCTGGCAATCCCAGGTATCTTTACCCCAGAGGGAAAGATCCGAGCAGTTGCGGATGGTGACTGAATCATTTCTGACATCGACCCACACCGGTTGGTCTGCAGCGCCATCAATAATCACTCCATCCCAGCCGGCAAATTTCAGCATGGATGAAAATCTGCCGCCAAAGCCGCTTCTGGTAAACCAGCTGTAAGGGTAGGCCTGTGCGCCGATGCCCTGAACTTCGGAGCGTGATGAGCAGCCCGGGGTGAGGGTTCCTGACAGGGGCGATGTCATGATGGTAACGACATTTGCCGGGTCATAGCAGCCGATTGTTTTGTCGGGTACAAGGTCGAAAAAAACGGCTGAGCCAATGCCGTGACCACCTCCCCATTGTGTATAATCGTTCGTTGCCATTTCAGAAACGGCTCTGGTCGTTAAGTTAATTCTGAGCAGCTTGCCCGTATAGCCGTACATATCGATGTCCTCCACTGTGAGTTGAAATCGCCTATAGCTGTGCTTGCGCTACTGACGCCCGTTCATGGTGACAGGTATGGATTATCCTGCGCGGGCAGCACCAGCTGCCTGGGCGGTAGTGTTATCCAGATCGATATTGTAGCTGTCCGGATCATCCTGAGCGGGTATGATATGTGAAAAGGCGATGGCCCCCATCGGGCATATTTCCAAACAGGCCTTTTTGCCCTTTGGGCCGCCTGTTTCATCCCAGTATGAAGCGCTCGCGCATAGATCACATTTTTGCGATTTTCCTGTTTCATTGTTCCAGATAGCCCGTGCCGGCGCCCAGGAGCATGCATTGATGCATTTTTGGCAGCCTATGCATTTGGCTGGGTCAATGGTGGCAACATTGCCGTGCCTGCGGTCACGGGCAAGGGCCCCCGTGGGGCAGGCTTGCAGGCAGGCCGGTTTCGTGCACTGGCGGCATTGCGAGATCGTTATGTCATCGGGGAACTTGCCATAAGGGTCGCTCAGCACCTGGATGCGTGAAGAGGAAAGGTTTATGGCGCCCTCATGCACCAGGGAGCAGGCCAGCATGCAGGACTGGCAGCCCTGACATTTATTCATATCAACGAGGATGAACCCCCAGGAGGCTTTTTTAAAGCCCAGCCCGGGGGTGCAGCCGGTCATATAGATGCCAACGACGGCCATTCCTGAAAATTTGATAAAGTCCCGCCGCGAAACAGCTAGTAGCTGGTTTTTAATTTCTTCTGTGTCCCAGTTCATGGCGCTCCCTTCTTTAGCTTATGAATAGTTTGTTTTATAAAAGTTTAATTGTTAAAGTAACCTTTGTCAATAGCGGACTTTAAGGCCTGCACCGACTACAATCTGTTTGCATTATTACAGGCCAAAAACACTTGAACAGCCTCTGATATTGCCGCTGGGTGGTCATTTTTTACGAGGAAGAATGACAAAGAAAATTTTCGTGAATTGACGGATAATATGTGTCTAAAAGTAAAGAAACATGGTTGAATTTTTTGAAATAATACACTATCAGAAACGTCCCAATGTTGAATGACAAAAAATGATTATAAGCTTATTTATTAAGGGTTTTAGCGTTTTTCAGACCTGCATCGATTTGAATTTTAAACGCATGATAGCGCTATGAAAAAACAATGGGTTAGCTAATTTTATTCGCCAATTTTTCAAACGTTGGGACACTACTGATACACTATTATAAATAAACTTAGGTTTTATCGAGTAAAAAATCCATTTTAATTACATAAAGGAGGTACCAATGAAAAAGCTGATGGCAATTGTTATTTTGACAGGGTTTGTTTTTGCGGGTTGTGCATCGTATCAGCCCATGGGCGTTATCTACACGAAGGTTGATGCCGGCATTGCCTCTGCTGACGGCCCTGTGGGCTATACAAAGGTAGGCAAGTCTGAAGCCTCGTCGGTGCTCGGTTTGGTCGCAACAGGTGACGCCAGCATTCAGACAGCGGTGAAGAACGGCGGTATCAAATCGATTAAATACGTCGATTATCATGTTGAGAACATACTTGGCGTTATCGGTAAATATACCACCACTGTTTATGGTGATTGATTTTAAAAATCAGTAAGCATACAAGGGCCGGCTGAGAATCGCACAGTCGGCCCTTTTTTTTTGGCAAGCTTTGCTATGGGGCATGCTTTGGAAAAGCCAGGAAAATTTAATTAATAATAGGTAACCCCCCAGCTCTGCTGGGGGACTCTAAGAGTTTGACAGTTACGGGAGTATGTAGAGGCAATTTGGAAAAATGATGGATGTTAAACCCGAAAGATGAAACGGCAGGGTGGGTGAAACCCACCATTGACGGGCATAAATACATTTGGTGGGTTTCGCTTTGCTACACCCACCCTGCAACTGCAAAACGTAACTGAGCTTGTTTTTGTTCTTCACCGTTTGCGAATAGGCCTCTTTGAGGGGCCAGCAAAAGGCAAGCCTCCGGCTTTGCCGGAGGTAGCTGACTGTATCACAGTAGTTTCACATGCTGCGCCGCCCCTGAGATACTGCAGGCTGCCATATCGGCCAGTAAGGTATGGAAACCTGCTCTGGGGTTTGTGCCGACGGGATTATACGTCGGGCTGAATAGCGCCATTGGGGCAGGCCGGTATGCAGATACCGTCACCATCGCATTTTGTCTGGTCGATGACGGCTTTTCCGTTCACCAGCTTTATTGCTTGCTGCGGGCAGATTTTGATGCATTCAAGAGAGCCCCTGCATTTTTTTGGATCGACGATTATTTTCATGCGATCATCCTTTCGTTAATTTAGGGCGTCATTCGCCAGATATCGTTAAAAAGAACTTTCATGGTTTGTGCTACATAGGGCGAAGTGACTTCAAAGGCGCGTCGCGTACCGGCATCGGAAAAGAAAATGACCGTGTCGTCATAGATCATGAACGATGTGTCCATGGGCATGTCCGGTCGCAGGAATCTGGTTTCGCGGTTTTCGTGGCTGTCGCGGCTTTTGTAGTCATATAATTCCGGCCGATCAGGAATGAGCATCTGCAGGGCGATGCCGCGTTTGGCACGTGTCGGAATGTAAAAGCCCCGGTCGAATTCTTCATCAAACACCGCGGCAAGGTTCTCAACAGCGCCGCAGTAAAAGATGCATTTATCCGTGGTATCAAGGCTCCGAACGGCGAGTCCCCGAAATTCTTCAAATGTGCTGTATGTCTTTACTGCGGGTTCGCAGCATGAAGGGTTGTCTGTCATACCGGTTCCTTTCAAAATATGTGTTCGGATTTCCTGGTCGCGCCTGAATAAAAAGGACACTTTTCTTTTGAATTGCAGAAAAAGTGTCCGGTTCCGTACTTGTATTTTATACACTAAATGATCCTTATTTGCAATCGCCCATCAGGACGCCACTTATTGCGATTGTGCTGCTCGTGGTGAGCCGGAATTCAAAGACTTAGTTAGCAGCTGTCTGCGCACATCATGCCCGCTGTTACATCACGCCTGCTTGACAAAAAAAACGCTAGTAATTATAGTGTTTTCTAAATTACCTTGTTAAGGATGTGTTCTCATGAGAAAAAAAATTGTTGCGGCTGTTCTATTATGGTTAGTATTCCCCACCGCGGAGAGCGTTTATTCACAACCCTTTGCTCGTCCTCCCGTCAATGTTCCTGCCCCCGTCAAGCGCATTGTGCCTCATCAGCCGGTGTCCGCGCCTTTTGATGCGGAGCGCTTCAAGGGCAAAACAATTCTGCTGCTTGCCTATTCCATCGACAATCCCCGCGCGGGCGAGGCTGTCAAGTTTATGCAGGACATGTATCGCATCAGAGGAGAATATAATTTCGAGGTGCTGGGCCTCAATATCAATGACAACCGCACTGATGAAGTTGTTAAATTCAACCAGAATCATAACGCCACTTTCCCCCTGCTGCTTGAAAACCCAAAAGTGGCAGCTAAAAGCCTGAATCTAGCGGGTGATCTTTCTCTGTATATATTTAACAAACAGGGCGGACTCATGAGCAGCCTGGCTGCTGTAAATATTCCGCCGCAGAAAAATTTCACGCAGGCGTTGCATGTTTTCGTCAATCGCAGCATCAAGACGGGCTTTATCCCCGCTGACGAGCCTGTTCTTGGCGACAGGCCGATGGCCCCTGTTTTTGATCTGCCGAAACTCGATGGCACGAAGATGAGCATACAAGAGCTGTACGCCATGATGCCTGTTGTTATTGTGTTCATGTCGCCAACCTGCGGCCATTGCCGTGATGAACTGGCCTTTCTTAACAGCCTGCTTATGGGAGATGAATTCAAGGGCAAGTTTTTTGTTGTTGCCGTGAGCCGTTTCAATCAGGAGCAGACAAACCTGTTCATCAAGCAGCAGCGCTATTCTTTTCCTGTTATAGCGGATACGGACAACAGCATTTCTTCTTTGTTTCCGTCTTTTGCCGGCTCTGTGCCGATGGGGTTTATCATAGACCGTTCTGGCCGTATTTATGCCAAGCATACAGGCTTTTCAGGCAGGATGATGGATTTGTATTTTATGGAGTTGCGCAAACTGTGCGGTTTGCCGAATAAGCCTCTGTTAAATCCCAAAGGCTATTCTGGCCAGGACCGTTGCGTAATTTGTCACGAAAAGGAGCATATACAGTGGAGCCTTACCGGACACGCCGATGCATTTAAATCTGTGTACCGCAAAGGCAGGGAGGATGACCCTGCATGCGTCAGCTGTCATGTAACGGGCTGGGGTCAGCAAGGCGGCTATGCGATTAATGACAAAATGAATAGACGCTTCTTAGAAGGCGTACAGTGCGAATCCTGCCATGGCCCCGGCTATGAAGCCTGCGCGGCATTTACCGGCATAAAGCCGCACAAGAAAAGTTCAGAAGAATGGAAGGCCCTGTGCCTGTCCTGCCATACGGAAAAGGAATCGCTCAACTTCAATTTCGCCCGCCGCTTTCCGAAAGTTTTGCATAGCGCTGCATCCGGCATTGCATCCATGAGCCGGGAGCAGCGGGTGAAACTGCTAAGCGAGCATAAGCGGAAAAATGATCTTTTCGGAAATCCGGCTGCGTATATCGGGGCGGAATCATGCAAAAAATGCCATGAGCATGAGTATGCACAGTGGTCAACAACAGCCCATGCGGCTGTAGCACATTCTCCGGCGGCTGCAGCGGCGCCGCCGGAGAAAAAATATCGGTTTACTACGGGTTCGGGCAGTCCCGGCGGTTATCCAGCCCCCGGCAGAGAGGGTGTTCAGTGCGAGGCCTGTCACGGTCCTGGCGAGCGGCATATACAGAATCCCGAGAAAAAGGGGCAGGACTATATCGTCGGCCTGGGCGGTTCATGCGACAGCTGTGTTGTCGAGCAGATATGCCGAACCTGTCATGGGCCCGATGATGACCCGAAATTTAAATTTGAACAGTATATAGAGACCATACGGCATAAGCCGCAGCAGTAAAAAAACACAGGTGCATGATGAAAGGGCTTTCGTCGCAGCGGACGCCCTTTTTTTTATGCGCGCAGTGGGCTAGTGTTCCGGCAGGAGATTAATGAGGGTTATTTCATTGCTTGACCCGATGCGCATGGGCGGTCCCCAGGTGCCAGTTCCCGGTGAAACATACAGGCGCATGCCGTTTATGGTGTAGAGGCCCTGTACATGGCCGTAGAGCATCTTTGCAAACAGCGTAAAGGGAAACAGCTGGCCGTTATGCGTGTGGCCCGAAAGTTGAAGCTTGATGCCGGCTTTGGCAGCGTCTTCTATGCCCACAGGCACATGAAACATAAGTATGGAAGGCCTTGTGCGGTCTATCGGCAGCGTGCCGACCACAGGGTTTCCCTTTTCACCGTCCCTGCTGGCAGCATCGACGCCCACGATCTGCACATCCCGGAAATTCACTATGCGGTTTCGCAGTATTTCGACTCCGGTGTCCGGAAGGATGGACTGTATTTTCCCCATATCGTCATACCGCTCATGATTGCCGATAACAAAATATGTTTTTGTTTTGATTTTTGCCAGAGGCTGGACGGTATGCCTGGTAACGGGCCCGATACCGTCGAACAGATCGCCGGTTATGAGCACAAGGTCGGGAGCAAGGGCGTTAGTTTTGTCAACGATGCGGGTGAGAAAACCGGAATTGTGTATAGTGCCGACATGAATGTCTGACAGCTGAACGATTTTGATGGGTTTTTGCAGCCCCGGCATGGGAATGTCGACAGTTTTAACCGTTAAAAAAAGCGCGTTGACAACGCCGTATATGGAAAGTGCGGCTGCTATACCGGTAATGCCGTAAGCGGCCGTTTTCGACTGCAGCGGCATGAAAAGGCGGAGCACTTCATAGACAAGCAGTATGCTCAGCAGTAGAAATACCATGCCCAGCCAGACTGATGCTGCGCCGTAGAGAACCATGGAGAATGTCGTCGGGTTGAATTTTTCCAAAAGGCTGAAGGCGGGAAAGCTCAGGGCTGCAAGCGTGAAGGCGCTGATGAGCGCCCATGTGTTCTGACAGCCGTACAGCCGGCCCAAACGCAGCCCTACATACAGATGCATGGCCCAGAGCAAGGTAAAAAAGACTGAATAAAAAGCTATATATTGCATTGTTCGAGTCATACAGCCCCTTTGCGGGATAATCCGCAGGTGGTATTCAACGATTGTTTATGCTAGATGTATAGCACATCTCATGCATGCGGGCCAGCCATGTCCGCACAAAGGATTGCAGACAACAGGAGAGCAGGCATGTCAACACCCGTGCTGCAGGCTAGAACTTTTTTTGATGCCATGAATAAACGCGATTTTACTGATCTGGAGCTTCATCTTGCCCCTGACGTTGCCTTCGATTTCCCGGGTGCCGGCGCCATCGACGGGTCGAGGCGGATGCTTCTTTTTTTGAAACTGCTGTTTCGCGAAATATTCGCGGCTTGTGTTTACGGTTCAGGAAGTTTTGGCCGATGCGGAGCGGGCCTGTGTTGTATGGACCAATGAGGGGCAGACGGCTGAAGGCGATCCATACCGCAACCGCGGCCTGACCTTTATGCATTTCTCCGGCAGCCGCATTGTGTCCCTCAGCGACTATTTCAAGGACACATCATTTATCAAAAATGCCTGAGTTTGGACTATGAACGTTCTTGCTTTTAACGGGAGCCCCCGCAGAAAAGGCAACACATCGCTGCTGCTGGCAGAGCTGCTGCGCGGCGTGCGTGACGCCGGCGGGCAGGCCGAGGTGCTTGTCGCCCAGGATTTGAATCTTAAATACTGCGCGGGCTGCCTGCGCTGCAATGTGCTCAGGCGCTGCGCGCTGAGCGGAGATGACTGGCAAGCTCTGAGTGAAAAGATTCTGGCTGCTGATGCCCTGGTTTTTGCTTCTCCTGTCTACTTTCATCATCTTACCGCCCCGCTTAAAAAAATTATCGATCGTTTCCGCTCATTTATTCAAGTGCAGCTTACGCCGGAGAGCATCCGGCACACGCCATGGCAGCCCTGGAGCAAGAGCTTTGTGCTGCTGCTGAGCATGGGATCATCAGACGCGGCAGATGCTCAGCCCGTGATAGAACTTTTTAAATTTATGACCGGTATACTCGGCAATGATACTACTCTCGAGGTTATTTCAGGCACCAGGCTTGCCGTTGCCGGACAAGTGGCAAGGCCGGCAGGCGAGCTTGCAGCCCTGTATGAAAAATTAGGCCTTCCCGCATACCTTGCCGTTGGCGACAGCTGCCGCAATCGGGAATTGCTGCAGCGCTGTTATGATACCGGCAGGCATCTTGGCATGCAGGCATGAGCATATCTTTGACTTGGTTTAATTGAAAACGTGCCGGAATTTTTAAGCCTTTATGCTATGTTGCGCCATGCAGTCGGTCATAGACATATGCTGAAAGCCGCCACACATGACTGCAACTTGCATTTTTTAACATCTGTATGCGCCACATACATATACTGAAAAATCAAGGGTTGAAGTAAACTTGGGGCGCACGTGGATGGTTCATGTTTTCACAGGTTCAATTTGGGCATCCTTAATTTAAATATACATAAAGCATAAAAGTTATTGACCTGAAGTTTAATATGTTATAATAGTTTCTATATGCATCAGTAGCATGTATTGTAATAGCAACTGAATATAAATAAACTTTTTCAAAGTACAAAACCGAAAAGAGCACACTACTTCGTAAGAGTAGGTCGCAAAGTTACCGGTCCTGAAATGTAAGGACAGCGGGGCTGCCGGTAGTGAAATTAATGTATCACACCCGGCCTCTCCGTATTTTCAGGAGGGGTTTTTTATTGCAGGAGCTCGCTGATTTGCTCATACCGTCACTGCTACCGTGCCCTTGTTTCTTAACTTTTGCATAGAGCGCTGATTAACGGATTGTTATGGCTGGAAATTTTATAAAGCCGCGCATACTGATTGCCGATGACAATTTCGTCATCCGTGATTTGATAAAATCTTTTTACGAGGATTATAACTTTGAGCTGATTGAGGCTGTTAACGGACAGGAAGCAGTTGAGATGGTCCGTACCTGCATATTCGATTTGATATTGCTGGATATACAGATGCCGTTGTTAAACGGATATGAGGTTGCAGCTATCCTCAAAAATGACAAAGATGTGAAAGATATTCCTATTGTTGTCATTACCAGTCATGAACATGGGGAGGTAGAGGACCGGATCAACGGCCTGTATGAGGGATATGTGAATAAACCCTTCAAAAAATCCCATCTGATGAAAGCGACCATGAAGTATTTGCAGCGTAGCATACATAAAGACAGAGAGACGCAAAAAGGCACCGTCTAGTATCCCGATCATCGCTCGATGCCATGCTTTTTCCTCCTGCAGTATGATGCTGCGATGCCTTGTTTGAATCGGCCCTGATCGCCTCTGAGTCTCCTTAATTTGGCTTAATTCACCGTTGCTTTTCTATCCTTTTATTCTTGCCTTGGAAGTTCAATTAAACTATACTACTTTATTTAATTTATTAAAATTATCGTATTATTAACTACATAGCCATGAAGATCGTTGCGGTCATACCTGCGCGCTATGCATCTACACGGTTTCCCGGCAAACCGCTGGCCAGCATTTGCGGCAAGCCGATGATTCAGCATGTCTATGAAAACACCCGCAGATGCGCAGTGCTTGACCGGGTGGTTGTCGCAACCGACAGTGCCGCGATTGTCCGGGCGGTTCAGGCTTTTGGCGGAGAAGTATGCTTGACCTCTGAGAGGCATGAAACCGGAACCGACCGTATTGCGGAGGCAGCTCAGGCTATGGAAGCCGACCTTATTGTCAATGTGCAGGGTGATGAACCTTTGCTGCAGCCCCAGACTATTGATCTGGCTGTCCGGCCCCTGCTGGCGGATGAACGCATTCCCATGGGCACTCTAAAAGCAAAGATCAAAACCGATCAGGATATGGCAAACCCTAATGTTGTCAAGGTCGTAACGGATGCCCGCGGCAGAGCTCTTTATTTTTCCCGTTCCCCGATACCGTTTTTCCGCAGCCGCACTGCAGGCGCCGCTCTGTATCGCCATATCGGGCTCTACGTGTATCGCCGGGATTTTCTGCTTCACTTAACCGGCCTGCCGCAATCCGAGCTTGAAAAGGCTGAAAGCCTCGAGCAGTTGCGGGCCCTTGAAAATGGGTTTACTATTTATGTTGCAGAAACCGATTATGAGCCCATAGGGGTTGACGCGCCCGAGGACATTGCCATGGTTGAAAGTTTTTTGCATCAGCAGGGAATGGCGGGATGAGCCGGACTTTACATCTAAGCCGTATTTTTAAAGGTCAGCGCTATGACTACACGTGAAATTAAGGTTGGTTCTGTGACTATAGGCGGAGGAAACCCCCTGGCGCTTATAGCCGGCCCCTGCGTTATTGAAGGAAAAAAAGAGGCTTTTGCAGCTGCTGAAAGACTCAAGGCCATTGCTGCTGAAGCCGGCATACCGCTTGTTTTTAAAGCATCCTATGATAAGGCCAACCGCACGTCTCTTAATTCTTATCGCGGACCCGGCATGAAGCAGGGCCTGGATATTCTCAAGGGGATAAAAGATGCCTTCAACCTTCCGGTTCTTTCCGATGTCCATCGTTTTGAAGAAATAGGACCGGCAGCCGGGGTGCTTGATGTGCTGCAGGTTCCGGCATTTTTATGCCGTCAGACCGATTTTATAATCGAGGTTGCCCGTGCAGGAAAAACAGTCAATATTAAAAAAGGGCAGTTTCTCGCCCCTCATGATATAATGCCCGTAATCGACAAGGCTGTATCAACCGGTAACCGGAACATCATGGTGACTGAGCGGGGGACCTGTTTCGGGTATAATAACCTCGTGGTTGACATGCGCGGCCTGGGTATCATGCGCGCCATGGGATATCCTGTTGTTTTTGACGCTACGCACAGCGTTCAGCTGCCGGGAGGGCAGGGTGCTGCTTCAGGAGGAGACCGGCAGTTTGTCGCGCCGCTGGCGCGTGCTGCCGCTGCAGCAGGCATCGACGCACTGTTTCTGGAAGTGCATGAAAATCCTGATGCAGCACTGTGCGACGGCCCGAACTCCGTGTTGATGAGCGATCTGCCGGAGCTGCTCAGGCAAATTGTGAATATTTATACAGCAGGGAAGAGGTAGACAGTGCTGGAACGTGCGAAGAAAGTTTTTGCAATCGAAGCCGATTCGATACTGAAATTGCAGGATAGACTCGATGAGAATTTCATTCAAGCGGTGAATATGCTGCTTGCCTGCAGCGGCAAGGTGATCGTCACCGGTATCGGGAAATCCGGCATCATCGGTCGGAAAATCGCTTCTACGTTTGCCTGCTCGGGAACGCCGGCCTTTTTTTTACACCCTGCCGAGGGCATGCATGGAGATATCGGCATGATGTCTCAGGATGATGTGGTGCTTGCCATATCCAATAGCGGCGAGACTGATGAAGTTCTCAAGGTGCTGCCGGTGGTGAAGCGCATGGGCCTGCCCCTTATCGTGCTGACGGGCAATGCTGAATCTGTGCTTGCGCGCAACGGCGATGTCGTTCTTGATATCGGGGTTACAGAGGAAGCCTGTGTTTTAAACCTCGTTCCTACCGCTTCAACGGCTGCCACCATGGCTATGGGTGATGCCCTTGCCATAACCGTGCTTGAGCGCCGCGGTTTCAAAGAAGAAGATTTCGCCCTGCTGCATCCCGGCGGTGCGCTCGGCAAGAAACTGCTTTTGCGTGTCGAGGACCTGATGCATGTAAAAGATGCCGTCCCCATGGTTTCGCAGGACGATTCGATGAGCATCGCGCTTATCGAGATGACATCAAAACGGCTCGGCATAACCGGCGTATGCGACACCGACGGTAATTTTACCGGCGTCATAACAGACGGTGATTTGCGCCGGAATCTTGAAAAGCGCAGTGATGTTCTGGCAAAAAAAGCCCGCGACGTTATGACCCTGTCGCCAAAAACCATAACAAAAACGGCTCTTGCCGCCACTGCGCTCCGGCTGATGGAGCGGCATGCGATTACATCGCTTTTTGTGCTTTCGGAGTCGGTGCCGAAAAAGGTTGAAGGTCTGATTCACCTTCATGATATACTGAAGGCCGGTGTTGTCTGATTCTTGAGGACATTTTCCGTTGGATATCTCGCACAAGGCAAAAAAAATTAAACTGCTCATCCTTGATGTCGACGGCGTCATGACTGACGGCAAGGTTGTTTATACTGACAGCGGCGAAGAGCTGAAGTTTTTCGACAGCCGCGACGGGCATGGCATCAAGATGCTTATGCGTACCGGTATAGACGTTGCGATAATTACCGGCCGGATGTCAAAGGCTGTCGGGCACCGGGCAGCCAATCTGGGCATAGAAATGGTCTATCAAAAAGCCTTAAACAAGATTGAGGCCTATGAGGAAATTATCGCCCGGAAAAGCCTTGCCGATGAGGATATTTGTGCGGTTGGCGACGATTTGCCCGATGCGCCTCTTTTGCGCCGGTCGGGGTTAGCGGTT
Source organism: Deltaproteobacteria bacterium (assembly GCA_016932595.1). GTDB lineage: Bacteria > Desulfobacterota > WTBG01 > CAIYCZ01 > CAIRTM01 > CAIWCT01. The sequence goes on along the minus strand of JAFGCP010000019.1, from coordinate 28,338 downwards.
GCCGTTCCTGGAGCGGTCGATGAGGTTCGTCTGCTGGCCCATTATACGACACGGCATGCCGGCGGTGATGGGGCTGTACGGGAAGTGTGCGATATGATTATGAAAGCTCAGGGTACCTGGCAGGCTGTAACATCAAGATATTACTGATGGTTAAAGCTCATCCTGCCGGACTAACCGTCGCGGCATGCTTGTATACACCATTGTGAGACGATTATGGTAACCATTAAAAGAATACGTTTTGCGCTTCTGTTTGTTTCCGCCGTTGCTGTTTCGGTCGTTGTCGGAATGGCTATTGGCAGCAAAAAACAACAGATTGTTATTAAAACAGACCTTCCCGCGGCCGTCAAGGCCGCCGGCCCGAGTGTTGCGCTGAAAAATGTTGCATACTCAACCACAAACAATGATAATTTTAAAGAGTGGGATTTGGAGGCCGAGTCAGCGCAGTATCTGCAAAAAGAAAAGCGCGTTATTCTTGAAAATCTTTCTGTCAGCGTCTATCGTCCCAACGGGAAGGTGTTTAAAATACGCGGCCGGCAGGGCGAATTCAATACGGAATCCCGTGACATCAAGATGCATGGCGACATTTGGGGTTCCATGCCGGACAACACAACCATACAGACACAGTCTGTCGATTATAATCATGCGAAACGGCTTATAACGACGCAGGATAAGGTTTTCATCCGCCGCAATAGTAAGTTTGCATTGGAAGGCAAGGGCATGATAATAGATATGGCTAAAGAAAAATTGACAATTTCGAGTAATGTAAAGGCGCTGGGGAGCAAATGAAAAAAAATATTTTTTTTGGTGTAGTGCTGGTTGCGCTGCTAGTGCCCTTTACGGGCCGGGCGGAGCAGGATATTGCGGTGAGTGCATCTGTGCTGCCGTTTGAATCATTCAGCGGAGAGCAGAAAACATCTCTGGGCAGAGATGTGGCGGTGAAGCTTCTGCAGAAGCTTTCCGCCAACCCTCTTATCGTGACGCCTGCTATTGATGATCTGAAAGCGGTTATCGACATTGATGAGGCTGCAGCGCCAAGCGAGGAGCGGCTGCGGGAGGTTGCCAGGCAGTTGAACGTAAATTTTGTGCTGTTTGGCAGCGTAACGTCCGTTCAGGATGCAGTCAGTGTTGATGCCCAGGTCTTTTATAATTTTCCTGGTGACAACTATTTTAAGACCTATGCCGAAGGCCCGGATGCTGACAGAGCTATTGAAGAGCTCGCCGGAAAAATTGAGCAGGAACTGCTTGACAAGGCGCCGCTTATTCCCCCGGCACAGCTTCCGAAAGTGAAAATAAGAAAAAAATATTCGGCGCCCGCAGGTGAGGCCGGTGCAGCGGACTATGAAAAAGCGGTTGAACGTGAACTGGCTGACGAGCAGGAGATGGCTGACGCAGAAGCGCGGCAGTTAAAGGCTTCAGATGATCCTCAGCAGCTCGAAGAGCTGGTGGAAGACAGCCCGCCAAAGCAGGCGATGCCAGGAAAGAAGAAAAAGCCGGGCAGTGATAGAAAAGAAGACGGCAAGCCGTTAAAGCTTGATCAGCCGGTGAATATAAGCTCTGATTCTCTGGAGTACAGCAACAAGGATAATACCGCCATTTTTCGCGGTAATGTCGTGGCCCGGCAAGGTGATATGTCCATGTTTGCCGATCAGATGGAAGCCACCTATGCCGGCAAGGCTGGCGGCAAAAATGAAAAGGGCGGCATCAAGGAGCTTGCAGCAACCGGAAATGTGAAAATTATACAAGGAGACCGTATCGCTACCGGACAGAAAATAGTATTCTACGGCGATGAGCAAAAAATTGTCGCAACGGGTAATCCCCGCGTCTGGCAGGGCGACAATGTTATTGTCGGCAATAAAATCACCGTCTATTTGAAGCAGGATCGGAGTGTTGTTGAGGGAACCCCTCAGGCCCGGGTCAGCGCTACCATCCAACCTAAAGAAAAGAAGGGAAAAAAGAAGTAAAAAATACTATATTGTACTCAGTGCAATGGACTCACAGCCAGTTTCCAGATGAGTACTTTGACTTGAAAGGTATTGATGAGTCAGCTTAGATCACATGGTCTTATAAAAAATTTCGGTAAAAAAAGGGTTGTTGACAATATCTCCATTGAGGTAAACAAGGGCGAGGTTGTGGGGCTGCTTGGCCCGAATGGCGCCGGCAAAACAACTACTTTTTATATGCTCACGGGAATTTACAAGCCTGATGCCGGCAAAGTTTACTTTAACTCGGAAGATATAACCGAGTACCCGATGTATCAGCGGGCGCGCAAAGGAATAACCTATCTGCCACAGGAAACCTCCATTTTTCGAAAGCTTACGGTCGAGGAAAACATCATGGCCGTGCTTGAAACCCTGCCGATAACCCGCGAGGAAATGCAGGAACGTCTTGAGGAGAATCTGCGGGAGCTCACTATTGCGCATATTGCTAAACGCAAAGCATATCTTCTCTCCGGCGGCGAGCGGCGCCGCGTTGAGATTACCCGAGCTCTTGTAACGTCACCCCAATTTATTCTTTTCGATGAGCCTTTCACCGGAGTTGACCCGATTGCGGTTCAGGATATTCAGAATATAATACTGCGGCTGAGCTCACGAGGCATCGGCGTTCTCATATCAGACCATAATGTGCGTGAAACGCTCAATATCTGTAAGCGTGCTTATATTATATATGAAGGCCGCGTGCTTGAAGAGGGTGAGCCAGAGAAGATTGTCGAAAGCAGCAGTGCCCGCGCTATTTATCTGGGCGAAAAATTCAGCATGTAATGGTTGTCCGGCATGGAACTCAAGCAGCAACTCAAACTTACTCAGCAGCTCGTGATGACTCCCCAGCTGCAGCAGGCGATTAAGCTCCTGCAGCTCTCTCGCCTCGAGCTATCCGACCTTATTACACAGGAGATTAATGAAAACCCCGTTCTTGACGAAGCGCTGGAGCCGGAGCTTGAGGCAAAAGATGAACGTGGGGAGCGCGTTGATGAAGCAGCGGTGCTTGAAGACCGTAAGCCCGAGCCTGCCGATGATTTTGACTGGCGTGACTATGTCGATCGTTCATTCAGCCCTTCCGGCGGCGGATATTTTGATGGGGGTGAGCGAGAGGAGTATTCCCCGTCCATTACCAAAAAAACTTCTTTTGCAGATCATCTGCTCTGGCAGCTGCATCTGCATGATTTCAGCGATCAGGAAATGGAGATTGGCGAATATATCATAGGCAACATTAATAAAGACGGCTATCTTCTCCTGACGCCGGATGAGGTTGCAGCTGATCTTGGTGTCGAGAGACAGTGCGTCGAGGAGGTTCGCAGAAGAATTATGCGGTTTGATCCTGTAGGGGTTGCCTCCCTTAATCTTGCCGAGTGCCTGCTCGCCCAGACGGAGCTGCTTCCCTGCGACAGCGGACTTATTAAGCAGATACTGACGCATTGCATGAAGGAGCTTGAACGAAAGAAGTATCAAGTCATTGCCCGGGATTTAAAGGTGCCGCTCAGGGAGGTTCTCGAAGCCTGCGAGATTATTGCCAATATGGAGCCGCGACCAGGACGGGCTTTTAACGACAATGAAACGCAGTATGTTACTCCCGACATATACGTTTACAAGTCCGGAGATGAGTATGTCGTTATGCTCAACGAGGACGGCCAGCCCAAGCTCCGCATTAATTCATTTTACAAGAACATTCTATCCGGCAATAAGGGCGGTTCTGATAAAACAAAAGAGTACATTCAGGATAAACTTCGCTCGGCTGTCTGGCTCATTAAAAGCGTGTATCATCGCCAGTCGACCATTGTCAATGTCATGAAAAGTATTATCAAGTTTCAGCATGATTTTTTTGATTACGGCACAGGCTACCTGAAGCCGCTGGTGCTGCGGGATATTGCCGAGGATGTGGGAATGCATGAATCCAATGTGAGCCGCATTACGACCAACAAGTATGTGTTGACGCCACATGGTATTTTTGAGCTGAAATATTTTTTTAACAGCGGCCTTTCTTCCGATGACGGGGATTCTATTGCCTCGGAGAGTGTAAAAAACATGATTAGAGAACTCGTCAACAATGAGGATGCGCGCAAGCCCTGCAGCGATCAGGAAATTGTTAAAATGTTGAAAGCAAAGGGTGTAAACATCGCCCGTCGTACGGTAACAAAGTATCGTGAGATGCTGGGGGTTCTTTCCTCGTCAAAGAGGAAAAAACATATTTATCAACCTTGAGAAAGGAGCCGTTATGGAAATAACAGTAACTTTTCGCCACCTTGAGCCAAGCGATGCATTGAAAGATTATGCCATGGATAAGGTCTCGCGGATTGAAAAGTACCTGGGCAATATAACAGAAGTGCATATTATTCTTTCTCATGAAAAGCGTGCTCATATCGCCGAAGTGATCGTGCATGCAAACCGGGCTAAAATTACCGCAAAAGAAAAGCATGAAGACAATATGTATGCCTCCATTGATTTAGTGGTGGATAAGATCGAGCGGCAGGTTAAAAAGCATAAGGATAAAATTACCAGCCATAAAGAACATAAAAAAGCTCTCCATAATGTTTTTTCAGCCGATCAGCTCACGGCATCACGTGAGCAGAGCATTGTTAAGTCCGAGAGCATATCGATCAAAACGATGAGTGTTGACACCGCTTTGGTACACATAGGGCAGAACGATGATGAGTTTTTCGTTTTTAAAAATATCGATACGGACAATGTTAATGTCTTGTATAAGCGGCGGAATGGTGATTTCGGGCTTATTGAGCCGGAAAATATTTAAAGATAGCATTGCGATTTGACAGGGGTTACTTTATGAAAATAAGCGAACTTTTGAGCGAAAAACTGATTATTGCAGACTTAAAGGCCGGGACCAAGCAGATGGCTCTGGAAGAAATGGTGGCCTGTCTTGCGGCCAACAGGCATGGCATAGATTTAAAGGATTTATACAATGTATTGATAGAGCGGGAAAAACTCGGAAGCACCGGTATCGGCAACGGCATTGCCATACCACATGGCAAGCTTGACGGTCTTGAAAATATCTGCCTCGTGTTTGCCCGCAGCACAGCTGGCATTGAGTTTGATTCGCTTGATGGTAAGCCCGCCCACCTTATTTTTTTGCTGGTTGCTCCATCCAACTCTGCGGGTGTTCACCTCAAGGCTCTTGCGCGCCTTTCCCGGCTTCTGAAAGAGAAAAATTTTCGCGACGACCTGCTTGGTGCGCCAGACGCTGCAGCTCTTTATACTATCGTGGTCGATGAAGATGAAAGAATAACTGCATGACTGCTGCATGCTTGTGAAATTAACCTGCATCTTTTGCCACCCCGCCAGCTGCATCTGGCGGGGTGACTTCCTTCCCTGAAGGCTATGGCAAAGAAAATAGATATTATAATTTTAAGCGGGCTTTCAGGCTCCGGAAAAAGTACGGCCTTGCGCACTCTGGAAGACCTTGGTTTTTTTTGTGTTGATAATTTGCCGATTCTGCTGCTGCCCATGTTTATTGAACTTTGCCAGAATTCTACTTTTGAGATTTCCCGGGTCGCGCTTGTTATGGACGTGCGGGAGCGCAGTTTTTTAAAGGATTTTAAGCACATCTTTGAAAAGCTGCTTCAGGCGCATCATGCGCCCGTTCTTATTTTTCTCGAGTGTGAGGATTCCATTCTTGTGCAGCGCTTCAGTGAAACGCGGCGGCAGCATCCATTAAGCGAAGGCGGCACGGTTCTGGATGGAATCATGCGGGAGCGCTCGATGCTCAAAGAAATAAAATCCATGTCAGATCATATAGTCGATACATCCGCATGGAATATCCATGAATTAAAAAAAACAATTGAAGATTATTTTCACGGTATTTCAAAACGCGACATGATTTTGACGTTCCTATCATTTGGTTTTAAATACGGCGTGCCGCATGAAGCTGATATCGTGATAGATGTTCGGTTTATGCCGAACCCCCATTTTGTACCTGAGCTGAAAAATTTTACCGGCAATGACGATGCTGTTGTGCAGTATGTCCTGAGCAGACAGGATGCACGTGAGTTTGTTGATCGGCTGCGCGATTTCTTATTATTTCAGCTGCCCTTGTTTGAGCGGGAGGGCAAATCGTATTTAACCGTCGCTATCGGGTGTACGGGGGGGAAGCACCGGTCCGTTGCGGTCGTAAATATTTTGCAGGCCTTTTTCCTGGAGCATCGCCCAGGTGTTTATGCTCAACACAGGGATATAGATAAAGAGTAAACCCCGCATCCATACCTGCGGCAACAGGGATGGTTGAAAGGAGTACCTGCCGGATGATTGGAATAGTGCTTGTCGGTCACTGCAGACTTCCCGATGAATTGTACCGTATCGTAAAAAATATCGTCGGCGACATTGATAATATCTGCCCGGTTAATTTTGAGCCTGACGAATCCCCTGATGATTCCATGAAGAAGGTGGCCGCTGCCATTCAAAAGGTGAACAGGGGAAATGGTGTTCTGGTGCTGACCGATATGTTTGGCGGAACGCCTTCGAATCTGAGCCTGTCGTTTTTGGAAGAAGGCAAAGTCGAGGTGCTCACGGGGGTGAACCTGCCCATGCTGATACGCCTGATTACGCTGCGGAGCAATGGCAGGAAGCTGGCAGAGCTCGCAAGTGAATTGAAAGCATATGGTCAGAAGAATATTTGCATAGCCAGCGAACTGCTTCAGCAGCAAAAGCTCACTGGCAAGTAGCTTCAGCACTGCTGATAGACTGCCATGAACAGCATGACGATTACTGCGATGCGCGAGAAACATCTCGATGCTGTTGTTGCAATTGAGGCGGAGGTTTTTTCGGATCCGTGGTCGCGGGCAATGTTTTTTCAGGATATGCAAGCCGACTGCGCGCACTGCTATGTGGCGGTGGAGGATGACGTGGTTATCGGCTATGTTGATGCCTGGTTTGTTTGTGACGAATGCACCGTGAATCGTATCGCTTTCAGTAAAAAAAAGCAGCGCCTCGGCAACGGTTCAACGCTTCTTTCTTATGTCATGCAAGAGGCGGCGTGCCGGGGGATGAAGACATTTTTTCTCGAAGTGCGTGCGTCCAATATGGCAGCCCTGCGATTTTACGAAAAAGCGGGTTTTATAAAAGCCGGGCTGCGGAAGGCCTATTATTCCGATACTCGAGAAGATGCCGTCCTTATGAGTATGACCGTTTTTAGCTGAAAGCAGGCGTGCCGAAATGATACATAATGCTACTACCCATACTGCTGAGCTTGTTTCCAAGCGTGAGGTCATTCCCGGCACGTTTCATTTTGTGCTTCATGCACCTGCGCTTGCCCGACAATCACGGCCAGGTCAGTTTGTCATGATTCAGGTGCAGGACGGTACCGATCCGCTCCTTCGACGGCCGCTAAGCCTGAGCGGGACCTGCGGCGATACGGTGGAGCTGCTGTTCCAGGTGAAGGGCAGGGGTACGCAGCTCATGGCTGCGTGGGAACCGGGCCGTTCAGTCAGTCTGATTGGTCCGCTAGGAAATAGTTTTATAATTCCCGATGTTATTAAGACAGCTGTACTTGTTGCCGGTGGTATTGGTGCCGCACCACTGCTGTATCTTGCAAAAATCCTTGTTGAATCGCGAGATTTACAACGCGAGTTCTTTTTTGGCGCAAAAACCGGTAAGGAAAGAGCTCTTGTTGAGGGGTGTATTGTTAATGAGGATTTTGAGTATGTATTTGTGACTGAAGATGGCACTCAAAAATTTCAGGGTTTTGTTACTGATACATTGGCTGGCGAGCTTGAAAGAAAAAAAATTAATGCTAAAGGAGCATGTATCTACAGCTGTGGACCTTCTTCCATGCTAAAAAAAGTTGCGCGAATAGCTGCGGCATATAACATCCCGTGCCAGGTTTCCCTTGAGGCGCATATGGCCTGCGGCGTTGGCGCCTGCCTTGGCTGTGTGGTTGAGGCCAGGGGCGGCTTTAAGCGGGTCTGCGCCGATGGGCCGGTTTTTGACAGCAGGGCATTGGAATGGAACTATGACTGACAAAGCTCTTGATCTCAGCGTCACCATAGCAGGTATCAGGATGAAAAACCCCCTGATGGTGGCATCAGGTACATTCGGTTACGGTGAGGCATATGCATCGTTTATAGATAATAATATTCTTGGCGCCATTGTCACGAAAGGCATATCGCTTGAGCCGTCACAGGGCAATCTTCCGCCCCGTATAGTGGAAACTCCTTCCGGAATGCTGAATGCCATCGGTTTGCAGAATGTCGGTCTTGAATGCTTCATCAAAGAGAAGATGCCGTACCTTCGACAATTTGCTACGCCGGTCATTGTTAATTTTTACGGTACTTCAATTGCCGATTACATCAAGCTTGCAGAAAGATTGACTGGCGTCGACGGCATAGCAGGCCTTGAGGCCAATATTTCATGCCCCAACATTAAAGAGGGCGGCATCAGCTTCGGCACGGACCCGGCCATGGCTTCAAGAGTCACTGAAGGAATCCGCAAGGCAACCACGCTTCCTCTTATTGTCAAGCTGACACCGAATGTAACTGATATAGGCGCCATTGCCAAAAGCGTGCAGGACGCAGGTGCAGATGCCCTGTCGCTGATCAATACCTTCACCGGCATGGCAGTTGACGTTGATACCTGCAAGCCGGTACTTGCCAATATCACGGGAGGGCTTTCAGGCCCTGCCATACGTCCGCTTGCGCTTCGCATGGTGTGGGAAACCCTTAAGCGGGTGTCAATTCCCGTCATAGGCCTCGGCGGCATCATGAATGCTCAGGATGCGCTGCAGTTTTTGATTGCCGGCGCCCGGGCTTTTGAGATCGGTACGGCCTTATTCGTAAATCCCCAAGCCCCGTATGAAATTTTGAACGGGATTGAGAGCTATTTGCAGAAGAGAAACCTCTCAGCACTTTCTGAAGTGATAGGAACCCTGCAGCAATGATACAGCGCAAAAAGACTTGTCAAATAAAAGTCGGTTCTGTTGCGGTCGGCGGCGGTGCGCCGGTGAGCGTGCAGTCCATGACAAATACCGATACCCGCGACGCCAAAGCAACGGTTGCTCAGATCCGGCGGCTTGTTCGGGCAGGCTGCGAGATAATACGGGTTGCCGTACCCGATGAAACTGCCGCGGCGGCGTTGCCTGCAATTGTCAAAGGTTCCGTTATTCCCGTGATAGCAGATATTCATTTTAATTACCGCCTTGCGCTGGCTGCCATTGATGCCGGCGTGCACGGCATACGCATCAATCCCGGCAATATAGGAGGCAGGCAGCGCCTTGCCGAAGTCGTCAAACAGGCGGGGGCCAGTAATTTGTCCATTCGCGTCGGCGTCAATGCCGGCTCGCTTGAGAAACATATTTTAAGGAAATACGGCCACCCGGTTGCCGAGGCCCTTGTGGAAAGCGCTCTTGCCAATGTGCGTCTTGTGGAGGATATGGATTTTAACCAGATTAAAATTTCCATAAAATCTTCCGATGTTCTCACAACCGTTAAAGCTTACCGGCTGCTGTCAAAGAAAACGCGCTATCCCCTGCATATTGGTGTTACGGAAGCGGGGACGCTTTTTTCGGGCACAATAAAATCATCCATCGGTCTTGGTATTCTCCTTGCCGAGGGCATTGGCGACACCCTGCGCGTATCGCTTTCCGCCGATCCGGTGGAGGAAGTTCGCGTGGCCTATGAGATGCTTAAATGCCTCGGTATACGGCGCCGCGGGCCGGAACTTATATCCTGCCCTACCTGCGGCAGGAGGCAGATTGACGTTATCAGCATGGCGCGGCAGGTCGAAAAAAAACTGGCTGATTTCCCCTATCCTATCAAAATTGCCATTATGGGCTGCGAAGTGAATGGCCCGGGCGAGGCAAAAGAGGCAGATATCGGCATTGCCGGCAGCCGGAGCTTCGGCGTGCTGTTCAAGAAAGGGAAAATCGTCAGGAAATGCCCCAAGGACAGGCTGATGGAAGAGTTTATGAAAGAGATTATTGATTTTTCAAAAGGTAGATGAGCTGAAACAGTAAAGGAGAACACAGATGCGCTATTCCCAGTTATTGATTCCCACACTTCGCGAAGATCCAGCGGAGGCGGAGGTTGCCAGCCATCGTTTGATGATGCGCTCAGGCATGATTCGCAAGGTTGCTGCAGGAATTTATTCTACACTGCCCCTGGGGCAGCGGGTCATTCAGAAGACCAAACAGATTATTCGTGAGGAGATGAACAGGGCGGGCGGCCAGGAGGTTTTTCTCCCCTTTATTCAGCCTGCCGAGCTTTGGGAGGAAAGCGGCCGTTGGGAGGTGTACGGCAAGGAAATGCTCCGCCTCAGGGACCGCGGCGATCGCCAGTTTTGCCTGGGCCCAACGCATGAAGAGGTTATTACCGATCTTGTGCGTTCGACGGTAAATTCATACCGCCAGCTGCCAATTAATCTCTATCAGATACATATCAAATTCCGCGATGAAATTCGCCCGCGTTTCGGCATGATGCGCGCCCGCGAGTTTATAATGAAAGATGCCTACAGCTTCGACATCGACGAGAATGGAGCTGAGGAAAGCTACCGAAAGATGTATGAAGCCTATAGCCGGATTTTTAGCCGCCTTGGCCTTACCTTCAGGGCGGTGGAGGCTGATACAGGACCTATCGGCGGCAATTTTTCACATGAGTTTATGGTTCTTGCCGACACTGGAGAGGATATTATCGTTACCTGCACGGGCTGCGATTATGCCGCAAATACGGAAAAGGCTGAGATTGCGAAACCTGTTGTCAGTGATGCCGATCCCGCAAAGTTTCAGGCCCTTAAACGTGTCGAAACCCCTGATATGCGAACCATTGAGGAGGTTGCCGGCTTCCTGAACGTTTTGCCTGAAGATTTGATTAAAACACTGGTCTTCACCAGCTCGCAGGGCCCTGTTGTCGCATTGGTGCGGGGCGATCATGATATCAATGAGGTGAAGCTGCGCAATTATCTCAAGTGCGATAGCCTGGAGCTTGCCGGGGAGGAGGTGATTGAAAAAATCACCGGTGCGCCACGGGGGTTTGCCGGCCCGATTGGCATGAAAAATGTCCGCATCATTGCAGATTACGGCCTCCAGGGCTGCTGCAACATGGTGACTGGCGGCAATGAGCGCGATGTGCATGTCGTTAACGTGAATTTCGGACGGGATGTATCGGTAGATGAGTTTGCCGACCTTCGCTCTGCGCAGGCCGGGGATAGCTGCCCACGCTGCAATAAGCTCCTGTCTACCACGCGCGGCATCGAAGTCGGGCATATTTTCAAGCTTGGAACGAAATACAGCAAGGCAATGAACTGCAGCTATCTCGACCGTGAGGGCAAAGCCCAGCCGATGATCATGGGCTGTTATGGTATTGGTGTGGGGCGCACGGTCGCCGCTGCAATTGAGCAGTCGCATGATGAAAACGGCATTATTTTCCCTGAACCGATAGCGCCGTTTTCCGTTATTGTGGTTCCGGTCAACACCAATGATGCCGTGCAGATGGAAATAGCAGTTAATCTGTACAACGGTCTTGCTGCCAAGGGAGTGGACGTGCTGCTTGATGACCGTGACGAGCGCCCCGGCAGCAAGTTTAAGGATGCGGACCTGATTGGCGTACCCCTCCGCGTGACGGTCGGCAAAAATGCAGTAGAAAAAAAATATCTTGATATCAAGGAAAGAAAGGGCGGAGAGGCCCAGCAGGTGGCGATTGACGATGCGGTTGCCGTCATTGAGCGCCGGCTGAAACAGCCAGAGGTATGAACAAGCCGGTCATTGCCCGCATAAATGATATCATAGAGCAGGTTGTCTCGTATCATCCTGAGGCTAATACGGGACTCGTGCAGAGAGCCTATGTCTATTCTGCCAAAGTGCATCACGGGCAGACACGCCTTTCGGGCGAACCCTATCTGATACACCCGCTGGGCGTGGCAAAAATTCTTGCCGATTTGAACCTTGATGAATATACGGTTTCCACCGGCCTTCTGCACGACACGGTTGAAGACACTTACGCCACTCTTGATGAAATCGAAAAGATTTTTGGTCATGAAGTGGCGTTTTTAGTCGATGGCGTAACTAAAATCAGCAAAATTGCCAGTACAAGCCATGAGGAGCGCCAGGCTGAAAATTTCCGGAAAATGATTTTAGCAATGTCGAAAGACATTCGCGTGATACTTGTAAAAATGGCGGACCGTGTGCACAATATGCGCACCCTGCAATATGTGCCTGCAGACAAGCAGAAGAAAATAGCCCAGCAGACCCTTGATATTTACGCGCCGCTTGCAAATCGTTTGGGGCTCTATGAGATTAAGAGCGAGCTTGAAGACCTGGGCCTGAGCTATACGCATCCGGAGGTGTATCAGGATATTGAGAGCAACCTCGTTGTTACGGCAGAACAGCGGGTGAAATATGTTGCCGAAGTGATCGGCATCATTGAAGAAAAGCTTCAGGAATTCGGGATTAAGGCACTGGTGCAGGGGCGGCCCAAGCACATTTACAGTATCTACAGCAAGATGATCGATCAGAACCTGAATTTTACGGAAATCTATGATATCACGGCCTTTCGCATCATCGTTTTGTCGCGGCAGGAATGCTATGAAGTTCTCGGCATGATTCACTCGATCTGGAAGCCGGTTCCCGGACGGTTTAAAGACTATATTTCCATGCCCAAAACCAATATGTATCAGTCCCTGCATACCACGGTGATCGGTCCCTATGGCCAGCGCATTGAAATTCAGATCCGCACCGAGGATATGGACCGCATAGCCAAGCAGGGCATTGCCGCTCACTGGCGCTATAAGGAAGGCCGCTATATTCAACAGAAGGACGACCACCGATTTGCCTGGCTCCAGCAGGTTATGGAAACGCAGAGTGAGCTGAAGGATTCACGGGATTTTCTAGAAACATTTCGGGTGGATGTTTTCCCGGATGAGGTGTATGTGTTTACGCCGGCCGGCGAAGTGGTTCAACTGCCCAAGGGGGCAACACCCGTTGACTTTGCGTATCGCATTCACACCAGCATCGGCAATAAGTGTATAGGCGCCAAGGCCAATGGCGCAATAGTTCCGCTGCGCTATGAGCTGAAAACCGGCGACGTGGTTGAAATTCTCACCCAGGCGAACCATATGCCCAGCCGGGACTGGCTGAAATTTGTAAAAACCACGCGCGCGCGCAACAAGATTCACCAGTGCGTCAAGTCGCAGGAGCGTGAAAGGAGCCTGACGCTTGGGCGCGATATCTGTGAGCGGGAGTTGCGCAAGCATAAGCTGGGTATTGCAAGCCTTCACAAGGGTGCGGATCTTTTTTCCTCTGCAGGCCGGGATGTGAAAACACTGGATGATCTTTTTGCCGCAGTCGGCCAGGGCCGGGTGAGTGTCAAACAATTGATCAACCGCATTTTGCCTAAAGAACTCACTGATGAAAAAAAACAAGATAAGGAATATAACGCTTCAGTTGTTAAAAAAGCAACTGACAAGGCAGGCAGGGGCATCAGCGTCAATGGCATAGATGATCTTATGGTTCGATACGGTAAATGCTGCAACCCTGTTCATGGAGATGATATTCGCGGATTTATTACGCGGGGAAGGGGCATTACGGTTCATACCGTTGAGTGCCCCTTTTTGCAGAGTTCCGATCCTGACCGGATTCTTGATGCCCAATGGGATGTGAGCTCCAAACATCTGGCCTCCGTTCCCGTTGAGGTGATCTGTGATGATATGAAAGGCATTCTTGCAGACATTACGGCAGCCATTTCAACTACGGGAGTCAATATTATTAACGCCCGAATTCGCACAACGCCTGAAAAAAAAGCCATCAATATTTTTGAGGTTGAGATCGGCAGTCTGAAGCAGCTTGATGCGGTCATGACAACCATCAGGCAAGTCAAGGGCGTTATAAAGGTGACCCGGCTGCGCTCCTGATGCCGCTATGCTGTTGCTGTCTCTGCTTTTGGGGCTGCTTTGCGAACAGGCTTCTGGGCAAAACCGGAGCGTATGCATCTCGTGCAGACATATGCGCGTTTGGTCGTACCGTTGTTCACGGTGCGGACTTTTTGTATGTTTGGTTGCCAGACTTTTTTGGATTTATTGTTGGCATGACTTACCTGGTTTCCAACCTGACGGCCTTTGCCGCAAATACTGCATATACGTGACATTGTTCGATACACCTCCATGTTATTGAGTAAATTGATTTTTATCGGTACAGGTTGTTTTTAACCACAGTGCTGCAGCCTCTAAAAACAATAAAACCTATCATAATAAACAGTTTTTTTCAAATAAAAAATTTTTATCGCCTTATTTATTTGCTGATGTTTTGGCGTGCCTTACGTTATTTTCAGATGTTTTTTTTGCGCAGTACAAGTGAGATGCTGTTGCCGGAGTGATTGAATCTGACCTCGTCAAATATTTGCTGTATAAGAAAAATGCCGCGGCCATGAGGCTTTTCAATGCAGTCTTCGCTCGTGGGGTTGACGAGAGCGTTATAATCAAAACCTGCTCCTTCATCGGCTATGGTGAACTGAGCCATCGTCGCGGTAATGGCGCTCTGGATGGTCACTTTGCGCGAGGCATAAGCCGGATCATGCATGCGTTGTTCCTTCATGTTTTTGAAAGCAGCCATGCCGCCATTTTTTTTGAATTTAAGCGATGAATCCAGCTCCAGGTTCCCATGCTCAACAGCATTGGTGAGCGTTTCATAGATGGCCATTGTCACGCTTTTTCTGCAGGCTGTATCTACCAGGGAGATTTGTTCGAGGGGTTCGGTCAAATAGGTGGCAAGGTCGCTGACATACAGTTGGCTTGTCGGGATGACAAAATGCCGGGCTTCCTGAATAAGGTATTTGGCCGATGCATGAATGGCTTTTTTTTGCTTGTAGATGTCGAGAACTTTGTTGATTGTCTCAAATACTTCATCAAATCTGATGGGTTTTGTAATAAAGTTGATCGCTCCAAGGCGAAGCGCCTTTACAGCATTTTCGATGGTTGCATGGCCGGTTATGATAAGTACGGGCAGATGCGGTTTTTTCCTTTTAATCGAGGTGAGAAGCTCCAGGCCGCTTATTCCCGGCATGGAAATATCGCTTATGACAAGATCAAAATTATTTTTATTTATTTTTTGCAGTGCCTCCTCACCGTTTGCTGCGGTGGCGCAGCAGTAGCCCGCTTTGCTCATTTGCAGTTCGATAAGACGGGTGATTGTCGGATTATCGTCCACAATGAGAACATGAAGAGGAGCAGCTGGCTTGGTGGTGTTTAGTGATGAGAGCATTATGAACTAAGGTCCGTATGACGCATGCGCAGCACTGTTTTGTTACTTATGGTTTATTGTACAGCAGATCGAGGGCCTCTTTTTCAGTTTCGCAGATGAGCAGCCGTTTATTAAGTTGCGTACGGTCAAAAATATCTTTTACCACATCCCTGATGCCGTAAATGATCAGGCGCCCGTTTTTTTCCTTTATATCACGGTACAGTGAAATAAGCGTTCCGATCCCCATGCTGGAGATGTATTCGACATTTTCGAAATCCACAAGAATATCGACATTGCCGGGAACTATCTTTTGTTCAACGGCGATCATCAGTTCATCGGATTTTTGACCATCGAGGTTCCCTTCGATTTTGACGGTGGAATGGGCGTTCCTTGTGGTTTTTGTATCCATGTGCACCTCGCCATCTGTATCGGTTTAAATTTTATTATAGCAGTCCAGGTGTCCTTGGAATAGTATTTTTTTAGAGCCCAAGTATTGTATGGCGTCTGCCGTATATGCCCTGCCGCCAAAACAATCAACTGTCGACAACTGCCTGATTTATCAATTGACTGGCCTGAGTCTTTCACCTATTATATCACAGAATTACTATGGTCTGGCCTTATGTTTGTTATAAAAAATTTTCATGCTCGGGTAGTGCCAGTGTGGAGTAAGTGGCTGAAATTATATGTATGCACGACATGCAAAAACGCCCTGGAATTTGATTTTTAGTGAACAACCAGTGTATTCAAGTATTTGAAATGGTTATTTAAACTATATCACAAATAACAACAGCTCAAATAATTTTTGTGGAGCAGATAATGGTTAAGGAGACACGAGAAAGCCCCCGGATAGCAACAAACATAGAAATTAAGTTCCGGGAAAAGGGTTCTTTTGTAAGGTCTTATATGCTGAATGTTAATAATGGCGGCCTTTTTCTAAAGACGGATAAACCCTTGACCATCGATGCCGAAGTTACCATGCATATACGGTTGCCGGATGATCAGGAAACCATGACGATTGAAGGCCGTGTGGTATGGACAAATCCAAAGTCAAAAGTTTTCCCTGCAGGTATGGGCATTCAATTTACTAAACTTCTGCCCGAGCATCAGGACAAAATAAAGACCTATGTTCAGTCCAACCTCAAGGAGATCAAAAATTTATCAATGATGTAATCAGTCTCCCTGGTGGCTTATGACTTTTTAAATTGGTGGTCATATGGTTTGCATTGTAGGAGCACCTTTAGGTGCGATTGTTTCGCGGCTGAAGCCGCTCCTACAGGAGAGACCCATCAAAAACAACTGTCATGACCCACTAGAGCAGATCGTATGTTTTTGCCGCATTGCAGTGTTATGCGTATACGTTGTTTAACGGTGGCGTATTTCAAATCTGTTCTTCTTGGAATCTAACGGTACGGCAGGATGTTCAATGTTTAGCCATGTGAAAATGTGCCGGTATCCTGATAGTGCGGTGGTATGTGTCAGCTGACAATGTTTCCCGGAAAGTAAGTGTTGCAGGCGCTTTTGCGCTTGTGATCGCAAACATGATAGGTACGGGAGTTTTTACTTCCCTGGGGTTTCAGCTTGAGGGAATCAAGCACCCCCTGGCAGTGCTGCTCCTGTGGGGTATAGGAGCGCTGGCCGCACTGTGCGGAGCAATGGTTTATGGCGAGCTTGGGGCTAGCATGCCGCGCTCCGGCGGGGAGTATCAGTATCTTTCCAGAATTTATCATCCGTCGGTCGGCTTTCTTTCAGGCTGGGTTTCGGTTTTTGTCGGTTTTCCGGCGCCTATCGCACTCGCCTCTATGGCTTTCGGGGCGTATTTCTCTGGCGTATTCCCTCTAGCACCGCCGCAGACGCTTGCTGTAGCGGTCCTTGTGGTTATTACGCTTATACAGGCAACGGGTTTCAACGTCGGTACATCCTTCCAAAATATATTCTCATCCTGCACCATCATCCTGATACTTTTTTTTGTCATTTGCGGACTGTTTTTTTCGGACACACGCATTCCCGTGCCGCTTGTCTTGGATACGGGCTTTTTCAAGGATATTGCATCTCCTGCTTTTGCCGTCTCACTCGTGTATGTATCGTATGCATTTTCAGGCTGGAATGCATCAGCCTATATTGCTGGAGAGATCGAACGGCCCCAGAAAAATTTACCGCTGTCATTATTGCTTGGAACGGCAGTGGTGGCTGTTCTGTATCTGCTGCTTAATTATACGTTTCTGGCAACAGCAACCGTCAGTGAGCTTGCCGGCCAGATCGAAGTCGGCTATATTTCTGCCGGCAATATTTTTGGCCCCCGTGGCCGGGATATTGTCGGGTGCATTATATCCGTGCTGCTGGTTTCATCCATAAGCGCATTTGTTTTTGTCGGCCCCCGGATAACACAAGCTATAGGTGAGGACTATCCGCTTTTGAGGCTTTTTTCATTCCGCACCAGGCGCAGTGTCCCTCTGACGGCAATGCTGTTTCAATCGGTGGTCAGCCTCGTGCTTATACTCACCTCATCGTTTGAAACCGTCCTCATCTATGTCGGCTTTGCGCTTAATTTATGCACGTTTCTGACCGTGCTGGGAGTTTTTGTCAGCCGCAGGCGATTTGTCGATTTGCCCCGTCCGTATAAGACCTGGGGCTATCCGGTGGTGCCGATTATTTTTCTGGTCATTATGGGATGGAATCTTGTGTACCTGCTTGTGGAGCGGCCCGTTGCTTCGCTGTCAGGAGTATTAACCATGATTCTGGGGCTTGTGTTTTATTATATAAGCAGGTCTGCAACTGCAGGCAATGAGGCTTAGCGGGGGTTTTTATGGAAAAAAGAAAAATTTTTTTTTATATCATGCTGATGGTGCTTCTAGCCCTGCCTGCTGCGTTCTGCCGTGCGCAACAGGTCATGCCGGTTGCCCCGGACAACAACTCAACCCCCCGGTTTTCTGCTGACGTTAAAACACCGGAGCCGACTATTGTTCGGTTTAATGATATTGCCCGGTACATAGCGGGCATGAAGATTTCCGCTGGGAGCGGACTGTACAGCCTGACAAAAAACGCCATCTGGATTAACTATGCTTCTGTTACCGGAGGTACATGGAAACATTTCTCCGCTACAAAAATTAAAAAGATCACAGGCTGGGCACAGGCTGAAATACCCGATTTGAGCAGGGACTGCCGGACGCTTTTTTATCCCTTCAGCGGCCCGGATTTTCTGTATGCCCATTCGTTTTTCCCTTATGCCGACACGTATATCTTAGTGGGGCTTGAGCCGGTGGGCTGCGCTCCAGAACCCGAAAAGCTGCAAGGAGCAAAACTCGGCCCTTTCTTTAAAATGCTTGATCTCTCCATATCCGATGCGCTTACCCTCAGCTTTTTTAGAACAAACGATATGGCCGAAGAGATCAATCATAAGCTTATAACCGGCACAACACCGGTTTTGATGCTGTTTCTTGCCCGCACGGGAAATCACATTGCAGACATGCGTTTTATTGATCTCACAGATAACGGAACAATCGTTTATCGCGATGCCGGACCAGGAAGTAAAGGCTATAAACATGTTCCGCGGGGAGTTGCCTTTGCATTTCAAGGCAGGGGCGATACGCATATGCGCAATCTTATATATATCAGCGCCGATATTTCAGACAAGGGTCTCGAACGCAGGGGGAATGTGCGGGCGTTCCTTCAGCATCTTCAGCCGGGCAGCATTACCTATGTGAAATCAGCCTCGTATCTGATGCACAAGAACTATTTTTCAAACATACGCTCCCTGATACTGGAAAAAAGCGCTGCTGTTGTGCAGGATGATTCGGCCATACCGTACCGTTTTTTTGATAAGGATGCATGGGATATCAGGCTCTATGGCACGTACTCCGCTCCCATAGAGCTTTTCAAGGTGCATCTTGAAAAGGATTTGAAGGAAGCCTATGCCCAGGATTCAAAAAAACTCGGCTTCCGTCTGGGCTATGCCAATCAATCAAATATGCTGGTTGCCCGCAAAAAAACACAGGCGCAGCAGTGAACATTGCTAAAAGAAGATTTTTTACCGGCATACTCCTTTGCTCTCTGGCAATCTCACTTGGAGCCTGTAGAGCCCCCGATATACAGCAGCCTTTGCAGACAGCGGCTGTGCGCTCGCCCAGCCGCTGCTCTCCGGAACCTTCACGCGTGCCGGACACGCCGCATTTGCTCTCTGATCTGCTTGCCTCCCGGCCTGCAAAATTCAGAAATATTCTGGACAATCCGGGCAGGTATGAGGTGCAGATTCTCTATACCCAGATAAACCGTGACCGGGAAAACAGGCCCTCTTTCAAGGAGTATGTCTACCGGCTCAACCCGCGCGCCTATTTTAATCCTGCCAGCATGGTAAAGCTGCCCGTTCTGTGCCTTGCTTTGCAAAAGCTCAATCAGCTGAATATACCGGGGCTTGATAAAAGCACGCGCCTTACCATCGGCAAGCAGCAGGCTTGCCAGACTGCCGTTTCCCAGGACGCCACCGCCCCCGGCGGCCGGGCAAGCATAGCGCACTATATAAAGAAAGTGCTGCTTGTCAGCGACAATGATGCCTATAACCGCCTGTATGAATTTCTCGGTCAGGCATATATTCATGAAAATCTTCGCGCCATGGGATACCCCGATGTGCGCATCATCCGCCGTTTCTGCAACTGCGACTACGATGAGAACAGGTACACCAATCCGTTCTTTTTTTACAGTGATCTGGGCCAGTTGGTGTATTCCCAGCCCCAGCAGGTAAATCTGAAGCCCTTTGTCAATCCGCTGCCGAATTTAAAGCGGGGCAGGGGCTATCTTGACTGCAGGGGCAGATATACAGCCGAGCCCTATGATTACACCTATTCCAACAACCTGAGCCTTGCCGATGTGAACACAATGCTTATGGCGGTACTTTTTCCCGAAGCGTTTCCCCCTCACCAGCGCTTCGGGCTCACCCCCGACGATTACCGGTTTATTAGACGCTATCTGTGCATGCTGCCCGGCGAGTCCGGTATATCGTCCTATGCTTCAAAAAGTAAATACCCCGACAATTACAAAAAGTATTTTGTTTTTGGCGATGCCGCCGGCTCCCGTGCCGGTATGCGCTCTGGCCAGATGCGGATTTTTAATATCGTTGGTCAGTCCGACGGGTATCTTTCAGACTGCGCCTATATCGCCGACTTTGAATGCGGCATTGAATTTTTTCTGAGTGCTGTTATTTATGTCAACAGCGATCAGGTTCTCAAGGACGGCAGATATGAGTATGATTCGGTCGGTATGCCTTTTCTTGCCGAGCTTGGCCGAACAGTGTATGAATATGAACGCGATCGGCGGCGGGAGTTTGTGCCTGATCTTAATCGATTTAAATATAACCAATAACTAGTGATTTATATATATATTTATATAGTAAATAATATTTTTTAGGTCACTGTTACAAGATTTTAAGTTGACATGGCTGACTAAGGTGGCTTATATTTACCATTAATTAAAGACCAGGCCAAACTGACAAGCATTGTATTGTGCTTTCGCAAGACTCAATCCACCACTGATTGTGATACTGAATCTAGAGCTGTATTCTCGCAAAATTAATCAAGAGAAACGGGAGTATCGGTGACGGTAGAAAGAATATGTTTCAGGATTGCATCATGGCAGACCAAGCGGTTTTTGCGGCTGACAATTCACATGGTGTTTCTGTTTGTTAGTGTTGCTATTATGGCCACAGGTGCAGAGGCTCGCCAAAAGCCTTCCGTTTCGAAACACTCAAACGTTAAAAAGCAGACTGTAAACACTAAGAAAAAAGCAAAATCAAAAGCAAAACCAAAGAAATCCGTCAAATTAGGGAATTCCGAGCTTCCCGCGGCCCCTCCTGGATTTTTTACAAAAAACAGCATAAAGCCTTTTTCCGGCGTTTCTGTAAACAGGCGTGTTGCAGACCTGCAGCTGAAAAGTGAGCTTGAAAGGTATCTGGGCATACGTTATAAATGGGGCGGCACCGGCGGCGACGGCTTTGACTGTTCGGGTTTTGCACGCAGCATGTACCGGAAGCTTTTCGGGGTGGATCTGCCGCACAATGCACAGTCTCAGTTCCATCTTCCCATGTTTGCAAAACTCAATGAAAAAGCTCTTAAAACCGGCGACCTCGTATTTTTTGCTTCCTCGGCAAAAAAGAAGAGAATCGATCATGTTGGAATTTATCTTGACGGCGGGCAATTTATCCATGCCCAGTCAAAGCGTGGTGTCGTGATCTCAAACATGGACGACGATTACTGGCGCAAACGACTGGTGTCGGCAAAACGGCTTGAGCATACGGCCGGGGTGCGGCCCGGATCTTTTGATGAATTCTCGGATTGGGAGGATGAGCAGGATGAGGATGAGGATGTTCCTCCCGATACAGGCATGCACGTGCGCTATTCCTCTATAGAAAAAAGCCCCTTTGCCGCTGACCGCACTGCGGTGAAAAAAAGTCAGGGGAAAAAGCCCCAGTCCGTCGAGATTGACTATGTTCGGCCGATTCTCGGAAAATACGGCAACTTTCACCTTGGCGCCTTTCGAGATGAATTTGACCTTTATGGCGATGATTCAGAGGCGGCTCTTTCGGTGTATGATCCGTTTAGCGCGTATTCAACCTATAGCTACAGCCAGGGAATTCGCATCGCCAGCGATATTAAACCGTTTCAATGGATGAGTATTACGCCATCTTTCATATATTACAATAACGGGCCTGAGCTTGATGCTTTTGAAATGCCAACCCGATCCCTTGGTGTTGATGTGAGCCTCGGATCCCTCGCCGATGCTGGCTGGTCGCTTTCGACAGGGCTGAAATACGCTTCGCTGAGCAGTGCAGCTTTGGGGCCAGCCTCCCGTTCCGGCGATTCCAGCCTGCTTGATATGTCACTTACCTATTCACAGCGCGTGACAGACAGTATGCAGCTTACCCTTATGGGGCTGCGCAGCTCAGTCACTGATATAGCAGCCGACTTGCGCGCAGGCAGCAGGCCAGACCAGCGTGTGTTTTTCATGTTGAACTACAATTATTAACCTGTGTTCGGAACCTCCTTTTTTATTCCTTGTACATCAAGCCTCCCTGCATGCTATAGCATCCTTTATTGTTTTTCGCGAACCATCCCTATGGCGATGGTTCCTCAAGAAGGCAAAGCAAAAACGCCGAGTTTTTTGATTTCGCCCTTTCAGGGCGACACCAAGCTACCCGCTATGCGGGTGGTTTTTGACTGCGCGTATCGCTGATCCAGCTGCGCAGCAGGGCAATGACCCTGCAGCCCTGGATGTGAAACATATCAAATGCAGCTCGAATGATCGGTTTTTTTAATTGCCTCTATCCAATAACTATTCAGCATATGGTATAATTACTCACATTTAGAAATGTTTAAAAAAAATTTCATGTTCAGTACTCCGTCCGGACCTAATGTTCTCATTTCACCTTTACGGCCTGGAAGCCTGAGCTGAGGGAGCTTTGCAATGACAATGCAAGAGGGCACTTTCCCAAGGGAATTCCTTGAGAATATTTTCAATATGGCCGGAGACGGTATTTTTGTGACCGATGAGATGGGCTGCATCATCATGGTCAACAGGGCGTTGTGCGACATGACCGGCTTTAGTTCTGACGAACTTATCGGCAGATACGGCGCAGATCTTGTCGCACCAGGTTCCCTGCCCTCATTCGAAGCGTTTTTCAGCAATCTTTTTGACGATGCAGACAATGCATATGAAGCGGCATATTTTAGAAAAGATGGGACTCAATTTCAGGTCGATTTGAAAATAGCCAATATGCACTACCCGTCAGAATCCTCCGCCGGCGTTATTGTATCGGTGCGCGATATCACCGAGCGCAAGAAGGCGGACGATGCGCTCAGGATGGCCAACGATGAGCTGAAGCGGTCGCGTGATTTTTTTGAAAATGTTTTCAATATGTCAGGCGACGGCCTGCATATTGTCGATGCATCCGGCGCTATAGTGTTTGCCAACAAGGCAATGTGCGAGATGCTCGGCTATGCTTTAAGCGAGCTGATGGGCAGGCCTGCTATCAGCCTTATGTCGCAGGAGGCAATAGAGGACAGAGAGCAGGCTCTGCTGCGTGATATCTATGCGCGGGATTTTTCTGATTATTTTGAAGTTATTTATCAACGAAAGGACGGCACGATTCTGCCCGTGGAAGCAAGGGTTACCACGGTGCAGTACGGCAGCCAGGATTCCGAGGCTCTTATTGTTTCCGTGCGCGATATTACCGAGCGGAAACGCGCAGCCGAGCAGCTTCACAAGGCATATGACGAACTGCAGCGGTCGCGCGATTTTTTTGAAAATGTATTCAATATGGCCGGCGACGGCATATACGTCACCGATGAGATCGGCAATATCATATTTGCCAACAGTTCTCTGCTGAACATGTTCGGTTATTCCGCAGGCGAGCTTATAGGCAAGCCGGCTGTTGAAATCATGCCCGATTTGGCAGGGTCCGATGAGTACGGGCGCATGGTACAGGAAATGTATGCCAAGGACTATTCGAACTATTTTGAGTGTCTCTACCAGTGCAAAGACGGCTCCATACTGCCTGTCGAGGCTAAAGTTACCAATATTCAGTATGGCAGCCAGGCAAACACGTCCATTATCGTGTCGGTGCGCGACATTACCGAGCGCAAGCTTTTTGAGCGCGAGATAAAAGCTGCTAATGACGAGCTTGAGCAAAAGGTCGAGGAACGGACCCGTAATCTTGAGGAGGTTAATACTGCTTTGCGCGTTTTATTAAAGGCCCGTGACGAGGACCGCGTGGCGCTTGAAGAAAAAATGGTCAGCAATGTCAGGGAACTGGTATCGCCCTATATTGAAAAAATAAGGCAGTTGCGGCTTGATGCTACACAGAAAATGTATATTGAAATTATTGACAATAACCTGAGTGACATTATTTCTCCTTTTCTTAAAAAGGTGAAATATTTCAACCTTACCCCAACTGAAATCAAGGTTGCTAATTTTATCAAGCATGGAAAAAACACTAAGGAAATTGCTGAGTTACTCAGCCTTTCCACGCGCACGGTCGAAGGTCATCGCGACAGCATCAGAAGAAAACTCAACCTCAAAAAAAATAAAGCCAATCTCAGAACCCATCTTTTCTCTCTCGATTAATACTTAATATTTATACGTATTTATTGAGCAATTAAGGGGTATTGTAATCCTTATATGCCTCTGCCATACTCTAAGGTACTTGCAGACGGAACTTATGTGTCGAGTCTTTGGACTGAAAGGAGGTGTCTTTCACAGCAGCTTCATTATCATGCTGCAGCCAGACCAGAGTTCCAGAATGTACCTTGAGATAAATCTTTAAGGCGGGGTTGTTATGTATAAAAAAATAGCTTTTTTAATTTTATTATTTGCTTTTATTATTTCAGGTTCTGTTTTTGCTGCTCAGCCCGGCTGGGAAACCATGTCATCAGGCACAACGGCAAATCTCAACAGTATTTATGGTTTTGGAGGAAATGATATTTATGCTGTGGGTGCATCCGGCTTGATTCTGCATTTTGACGGCAGTTCCTGGAGCACACAGCCTTCCGGCACAACGTGGAACCTTAATGATGTTTATGGACCCAGCGCGGGAAATGTGTATGCCGTTGGTGATTATCGTGGCATTTTTCGCAATACGGGCAGCGGCTGGTCAAAGGCCAACAGCCAGTCGCTCAATTATCCGCTGTACGCGATTGGCGGGCCTGATCCGAGCAATGGAAAAATAAATGCATTTGGTAAAAACAATACCATATGGGTATTTTTTGTGCCCCAGTACTATAATATTGTCAATGGCACTGACAGCAGCTTCAGCTCCCAGGAGCAGCATGAGCACAGTAATGACCTGTATGGTTCCTGGACTTTGCCAAACGGTGATCAGGTTGTTACCGGTTCCAAGGGCATACTGGGCTATATGGTAAAAGATGATTTCTGGGGCCATAGAAATATCGACACCTGGAAATCCCCTGTGTCTTCAACACTTAGAGGGATATGGGGAATTGATGCTGATAATCTTTTTGCAGTCGGCGACGGCGGCATTATCCTGCGGCGTCAGAACGGCGGCAACTGGGCTAAAATGACAAGCCCGACCACGCAGAACCTCAGGTCAGTCTGGGGCACCGACATGAACAATGTGTACGCTGTTGGCGCTGCAGGAACACTGCTTAAATTCAACGGTACCTCCTGGAGCACGATTACGGTGCCCACGACACAGCAGCTGAATAAAATTTGGGGCGCCTCGGCAAATGAAATCTACATGGTCGCCAATGGCGGCATTATAATTCGCTATGCCGGCAGCCAGTCATGTTACTGTCCCAACGGTACGACCAGCACCCAGCTTGCCAAGGCAGACGGCTCAGGCTGGGAACAGTGCCAGTGCACCAATTATTCCTTCTGGTGCGATCCGGACACGAATATCTGCTGGCAGGATCCTCAGAAAGACGCCTATCCGATCAGCGGCGAGGGCGCAGACCTTGGCATCGCCTCCCAGGATGCGCCGCGCTACTGCGACGGCCTGCAGATTGCAGGCTATGACGATTGGAGAGTGCCGACTATTGCTGAGCTGAGAAGCCTTGTCAGAGGCAATCCCGACACAATGCCCAGCGGCGACTGCCCGCTCACGGATGGCAGCTCATTTGAAGAGGGCCAGGATGCGGCATGCCTCGGAGCGCCCGATGCAGGCGGCCCCGGTATTGAAGGCTGTTACTGGCCGGCAGAGCTTACCGGTTCCTGCCACAGGCCTGATATCGGCACCCAGAACGTTCACTCCCTTGAATTCTGGGCCCTTGAAGCAGCTTCCAACCGTCCCGACTGGATCGCCAGCATTCTGTTTGATATCGGCGGCGTCTGCTACAATCATATCAACAGCTATGCAGATGTGCGCTGCATCAGAAATGGCCCGGCAACGCCGGTTTCCTGCGATGAGGCTGAAAACTGTACGCCGGGTGAGACCAGGCAGTGCAACCGTGCGCAGATTGGTGATGATCCCAAGACCGCCATCGGCTCACAGACCTGCAATGCTGCCGGCACCTGCTGGGGCCCCTGCGATTTTGGCGGTTTCACGCCGACCCCGCGTCCCTCGGATGTCTGCGACCAGTGCGATCAGCTGACGCTTACTATTCGTGTTCCCGAGCAGCTGACAGCACAGCCTGCTCAGCTCATGGCTTTTTTCTATGAAGCAGCATCCTGGACCTTCCCGCCGCAGGGCCCGCCCGACGGAGGCACGGACTACAATCTCGTTCAGAATCCTGATATCAATGCAGACAATCCCTATACCATGGTACTTCCCGGCTGCACCTATTACCGGGAAAGCTGCCTTGCCGGTAATTACCAGCTCTATGTCGGCCTGTACTACTCAACCGACTGGCCGCCGCTGCCAGCAGACGGCGACTATGTATGGGGCAAGGACCAGCCTGCCATCACCCTTGGCGGCGGACCGCAGCAGAACCTGAGCATGGACATCACGCTTGATAAGTGCGAAAACGGCGAGTGCAATCTTGCTGCCTGCCCGAATCCTGCGCTGCCTGTTCAATGCCCGAACAATGAGTGCGTGGCTGACGCTTCGCAGTGCTGCCCGGTCGACAAGCCTGCCCGCTGCTCAGACGGCACCTGCGCTGCAAGCGCTGACCAGTGTCCGACCTGCGGCGACAACCAGCCCCTGCCCAATGACGACACGGTTTGGGGCTGCCGGTTTGAAAATGATTATTCCGACACCTCCTGCGCCGACTTTGCTGAATGCGACGGCTGGCCCAATGACCAGGCAGCTATTGAAGCCGCCTGTCTGGCCACAGGCAATGGCGCTGCAAACTGCGTGTGTACCCGCGGCGAAAGCTGCCAGGTATCCAATGGTATGACCAGCGACGCTACCCGCTGCACATTTACGCAAAGCAGCAAGAATTGGTATGCCTATGGCATGCCGTCTATCGGCTGTTCATTCGGCGGCGGCAGCGGTTTTGCAAACGGACCGTTCTGTACCCCGCTCTGCCCGTAAGTCCTACCCGGCAGGGGTGATCCCATTCCGGAATCGCTCCTGCTTTTTTTTAAATTTCAATGGGCTTTCAGCCCATTTCCGAAAGCGCCTGCAACATATATGTTGCAGGCGCTTTCTTGAATTCATTTTTGAAATCAAAGGAAAAATATTAAGCAAACAGGGGAGGGCATGTCATGAAGCTACAAATCAGTTGTATTGTTCTTGCGATTTTTTTCTCGTTTCAGCACGCCGGCGCGCAGTCGGTGTCGCTGCCGCAGGATACGCCATTCTGGGAAAATAATCATATCACAATCGATGTCGCCTTAATCAACACCATGGCTGCAGACTATATGGCCGAAGCAGGCTCCGGCGCCAATCCGCTTAAGTTTTTTCTCGGCTATCTGCCGCTTAAGACCGTTGACCAGTTCTGTACGACCTCTCCCGATAAGGAGCAGATGCGCAGGCATCTGGGCGCTATGTATATTTCAGGCTTTTACGGGGGCCTATGGCTGCGGGACATGCTGTTTTCAAACCCTGCCGATCCCAGTGCTAACGGGCTGATTGCCATGCTCATGAAAATGATGCCGCAAGCCATGAAAGACATTATGGCCCTCGGAGCCGATGAGCTTGTTTTTAAGGGGGTTGCAAATCTTGGCGGCGGCGCTGTCGACCTCGGCCTGAAAGGATCGCTGCTTGATATCATCCACCATAATTATATGTCGGTTGACATGTTTCTTATGATTTACGGCTATGATTACGGATACTATTATTATCTTATTAATAACCCGCCGCCGGGCGTTACGCCGGTTAATACCCTGCAGTGCGACCGCTTTATGGACTGCACCATGACCGGCTTCGAGTTGACGACACTGAACCAGTACAAGCCGGTGGGAGATCGCTTGCTGAATCCGCAGTGCTGGAAATTCTGGGACCCGGCTGCGGTGAAATATTGCGACATGTACCACAAAATAAAGATAACGGGCGAGGGTTCTGTCTCTATGGGCAACCTGGTCTGGCAGCAGATCATGGGGTCGAGCCAGCTGTTTGACGCAGCCTATAATCCGCTTGTGGATCT
This sequence comes from Deltaproteobacteria bacterium, assembly GCA_016932595.1. GTDB lineage: Bacteria > Desulfobacterota > WTBG01 > CAIYCZ01 > CAIRTM01 > CAIWCT01. The sequence goes on along the minus strand of JAFGCP010000019.1, from coordinate 151 downwards.
GAGCGCCCGGTTTATGCTGGTGTCTGAACTGGCATTGCTGCCCACCATGAAAGGCTATGCCGAGCTTAATAAAACAGCCGGAAAATGCGGCCTGCTGCAGGAAGCGGGACTTATGGTGTGGGTGGGAAGCTATTTTATGGGTCTTTCATCC
>JAFGCP010000018.1 GCA_016932595.1 Deltaproteobacteria bacterium | reverse complement strand
TCAAACGATTTACTATAAATGGCGGAAGCCTTCACTTCAACGATAGATTCCGTAATGTAAAATTCGATCTTCACAACATCAGGCTGCACCTGCTGCGTGATAAAAAAACAGGCTCATTCGGGCTTACGGTACAGGCTCAGCAGCCGCCTGATGAAGGAGGCTTGCTCACATTCAAGGGCGTTTTTCAGGGCATAAACTCACGGGGCAGGCCGGAGCGGCTCAGCGGCACAGGAGAGCTCCTGCTGCAGTCGGCGCAACTCATGCGTTTTACGCCCTATATCTTCGACAATGCAACCGCGGCAGAAGGTCCGGCACCGTTCAATGCCGCCCTCCGGATAAAAATTGAGCCGGACTGGCAATTTTCATTAAGCGGCACTATCGATTCCGACAATATGTCTGCGCCGCTGCCAGGCGGCAAATTCCTGGCTCTGGGTAAAAGCAGTTTAGACTTTTCCGCCAGGGCAGGCGCAACAATGCTGCTGCTTGACAGCTACAGGCTTACCTTTGCCGACAATGCGACGCTTGCGGGGAAATGCTCCCTGACCGGCATGAATGAATCTTCAGTGTACCTTGAGCTGACAGGCTCTTCAAACCGGATCAGTCTTAAAGATATAGCAAAGCTTGCCGGTTCATTTGAAGCAGTGCCCCTGCAGGCAAAGGCCCTTCTTGAAAACACAACCCGCGGAAGCATGCAGGTGACAGACGCGCAGGTGCTTTCCAGTCTTGGCAATGGCGCTGAGCAGACCAAGGCGAAGCTTACCGGCACGGTACAGCTCTATGATATACTGACGCAGTTCTCCAACCGGCTGCCCCCGCTGCATATCTCCCATGCGGTAGCGCATCTGCAGGACAATGAATCCCTCGATGCTGCAATTTTTGCGCACTGGCCCGGTACGGACAATCACACGCTGCGCGGAAGCATCGCATCTATTTTCCATGGGCCGAAGATAACCCTGCATGCCGATTCAAAACTCAGCGCTGAAGGAATGGAAGCGATTTTGCATGCGGCAGCCCCTGCACTGGCTGAAAAAATCAGCCTGCCTGCCGGCTCATTATCGGCAAAAACCCAGCTTGACTACTCTCAGCAATGGACTGTTTCAACTGCCCTTGATTTGCAGCAGGCCGCGGTGAGCGCAGCCGGCATGCTCGCAAAGCCTGTCGGCATTCCGCTGCGCCTACAGGTCAAAACATCCCTGGCGCACAACATGTCCGCGCCCCTGCCCTTATCCTTTACGGTCATCAGCGGTGACGCCGTACAGGCCCGCGGAACAGTCAAAAGCTGGGCGCCGCTCTCCTGCAGCGGCGCCTACCAGGCTGAAAATTTCGACCTGTCAGCCTTCGAAATAGCGGACATAACAGGGCTGATTACCCTGTCCGGCACAATGAGCGGCGCAGGCACGTGGCGGATACCTGCTGCCAAAACAGATCATTTCCCAATTCAAGGGACCTGTAAGCTCCAGGATTTTGCAATGGCGGCTGCAGACAGCGGCAAGCTGCTTGTCAGCGGCAGTCTGGATGGCGCCTTCGAAAGCAACACTTTTAAAATTTTTTCCTGCCGTGCAGGCATGGGCGATACGCATGGCGCGCTTTCCGGCAGCCTGACCTCTCTGCTGCCCCCCCGCGGCAGGCTCGATATCGTAGCTGAACTCTTTGACATAGATAATTTCGTAAATGTTATAGACAATTTTATTGCTCTTAAAGAACAAATAAATAAGAAGGACCGCCTTCCTGAACCCCCGGTGAAAAATCAGACTATGCTCATGGAAACAGATCTTTATATGCCGCTGAAGATCAAGCACCTCAACCTCTGGAACTGGGACCTGGACAACGGAACTTCTCTGTGGACCTTTAAAAACGGCATCATGGACTGGGACAATGTTACCCTCATCGGAGGAGGAGGACCCATCAGCGGCACCGTGCAGTTGGATTTTTCAAAGATGCCGGTACGGACACTGAAGCTGTCGCCGTCGCGGTCCCAGTCGGATATCCAGTTTGTGGTTCCGGCCCTTCGCAAGCGCAAAACCATGACCGGTACCATGGATATGTCCGGCTGGTTCTCATCGACATTTTCGCGCAAGGAGGACCTTGGTAAAAATATGACCGGAAAATTTCATGTTGATGTGGTCGATGGGAAACTCCAGAAGCTCACGATTCTCTCGAAAATACTAGAACTTATGAACCTTGGCCATTGGTTCAGCTTCATCTCGCATGATATTCTTTCAACAGGCATGCCCTATGACACTATCAAGGCTGATTTTACTGTTGATCACGCTGTTATGAAAACGGAGAACCTCCAGCTCACAGGACCTGCCATGAATCTGTCGGCGGTAGGCACAATCGATATGCGCAGCGATGAAATGAATTTGATAATAGGGGCGCAGATTCTTGAAACCTTCGGAAAAATTGTCGGAGCCATTCCCCTTGCTGGACGCATTGTCACGGGAAAAGACAAAACAATTACCCTGGCGTATTTTAAGGCAACAGGAACCTATCAGGATGCCTCTGTTATGCCCATGCCGGTTAAATCGTTAGGCGCCCCTGTTATTAAACTGATTGATTCATTGCTGTATTTTCCCAAAAAATTCCTTCATCAATCTTCAGAGTCCGGCAGTATAAAAACTGACAATACAACCCGTTAATACCTTTCAGCCACCTCCGCAGGCATGGAATACTGGCTCTCTGCAGCATTTTCCCGTATGTTTTGCTGCATACACTGACTATCCGCATGTAATTAGCCTGTTAATTAAACTTGCTTTTTTTGTTTTATCATGTTAATTAGCATGCTAACTAAAAAAGAGAATTGCTGCGTCACCGCAGTCCTTTTGACAAAGTGTTCATGATATAATTACAAACATTGACATTATGTCAGTTGCCAGGACAAAAAAAATTCTCAAGATGTAGTGCAGGCAAACAATTTCCAGACAAAAACTATATTAATATATTCTTCCATATAAAAGGCGTCACACCTGCGAAACCGAACAATTTTGGCCTCAATCTTGCCTTTATTTCTTTGGGAATAAACGTCTCTACTATAAATTTTTTGGGAGGAGAGTTTTATGCATATTGTCGTCTGTGTAAAGATGGTGCCTGACACGACTCAGGTAAAAATCGATCCGGTAACCAACACGCTGGTGCGTGAGGGCGTGCCCTTCATCACAAATCCCTATGATACCAATGCAGTGGAAGAGGCAATCCGCTTCAAGGACAGATACGGCGCTCATATAACCGCTGTCTCTATGGGGCCGCCGGCTGCGGAAAGTGTGCTCCGCAAGGCAATCTCGCAAGGTGTCGATGAGGGCATACTGCTCTCCGACCGCGTTTTCGGCGGCGCCGACACACTTGCAACCTCAACGGTGCTGGGACTTGCGATCAAAAAAATAGCTGAAAAACGGCCCGTTGATATCGTCCTGTGCGGCAAGCAGACCATCGACGGTGATACTGCGCAGGTCGGCCCCGGCATTGCCCGCCGCATGGACATACCGCAACTCACCCTGGTTGATGAAGTCGTTTCAGTGAACCAGGAAAAGAAAACCATGAAGGTTCGCCGCAAGCTGGAGGCCTATCATGAAATCATTGAAACAAAAATGCCCTGCCTGCTTACCGTTGAGCGGGAAATCAACACGCCCCGCTACCCGACCGTTCCGGGCCGTCTTGACGCTGAAGAAGCGCCTATACAGGTATGGAGCAATGCCATGCTGAAGCTCGACCCCAAAACCATCGGCCTTTCCGGTTCCCCGACTCAGGTGCGAAGAATATTCGCCCCCGAGCGGACAAAAGGCGAAGTCATCATGGGCGAGGCGGATCAGAAGGACACTGCCGTGGGCGCCATGTTCACAAAGCTGAAAGAGTGGGATTTTATCACAGCGTAAATAACTAATTCATGAGTTGTGGGAGGATACATGGATCAACAGCCGAAAAAAATAAAAAAACCCCGCGGCAAAGCCCGCTTGATTGAAGGCAAATGCATTGCCTGCGGCGCACGCTGCCAGGCATCATGCCCTGCCGATGCCATTGAAATGAACGCCAAGGAAGAACCGATCATCAGCGCTGAAAAGTGTATCGGCTGCCAGAAATGCGTTAAAATATGCCCGGGCAGCGCCATTGAAATGTATTTCACGCCAGAGGAGCTGAAAATTCTCGAAGAGCTTGCAGCCCAGGGCGGGGCAGCAGCTCCTGCCGCGGAAGACGAGAAAAATGAGGAACAGGCCCCCAAGTCAGACATCGCCTCGTGGAAGGGCGTCTGGGTTTTTGTCGAGCAGTTTGAAGGCCATGCCCATGAAGTCTCCTGGGAGCTTCTGGGCAAGGGGCGCATACTTGCAAATGACCTCGGGGTAGAACTTGCCGCATTCGTGCTCGGCGATAATGTCCGGCATCTGGCTGACGAGGCCTTCTGCTGGGGCGCGGATAAAGTCTATCTTATGGACAGCCCTCTTTTAAAGCATTACCGCACCACCTCGTATCTCAAAGGCTGCGTTGATATCGTAAATAAATACAAACCCGAAATAGTGCTCATGGGCGCGACGGGCCTTGGCCGCGACCTTGCCGGTGCTGTGGCGACCGACCTCAAGACCGGCCTCACGGCAGACTGCACCAGCCTGACCATCGATACCAAGATGCGCCTGCTCGAACAGACCCGTCCGGCATTCGGCGGCAATATCATGGCAACCATTCTCACTGAAACACACAGGCCGCAGATGGCCTCTGTGCGCCCCCATGTTATGCCCAAACCCGAATACAAAGCAGG
>JAFGCP010000017.1 GCA_016932595.1 Deltaproteobacteria bacterium | reverse complement strand
TCGAGACCACCATGATCTATACCCATGTCATGCGAAATATGACCAGCGCACCCAAAAGCCCTCTTGATCTTCTTGCCGGGAGCGGCGCATAGCCCGCAGTTTTTCTCGTTTTGCTTGTATAGAATACAAAACATGCTATAAAAAAGGGGTGCCGGGAAGAGGGCGCACACACAGGTGCGCCCCTGCGCAATACAAAAAATTAATGCTCTGCATGAGGTTTCTGCATGACCGATACTGTTTTCAGCACAACACTTTTGCCGGCGGAGGATGCCTGCAGGTTTGACCCGCCCACCTATCCCTGCCTGATCGTCATTCTTGGCGCATCGGGCGATCTGGCCGGCCGCAAAATTATTCCTTCACTCTATCGCTTGTTTTTGCTCCATTTGCTGCCCCGCGATTTCGCCGTGCTGGGCTGCAGTCGCACGCAGCTCGACTCGCCTTTGTTTCGCAGCCGCCTGCAGCACTCAATAGAGCAGGCCGGGGCCGATATGTCCCGCTGGCAGGAGTTTTCCGAAAAGCTCTATTATCAGCAGCTTCTGTATGAGGAGCGGGCATCCTTTGACGCCCTTGCAGACGCCATTGCCCGCATAAGCGACACGCACAAAACCGGGGCAAATTGCCTGTACTACTTGGCTCTTCCGCCGTTTTTGTTTGAGACAGTCATAACGCTTCTCGGGCAGGCAGGCCTTGCCGCAGAGCCTTCCGGCGCCTGGCGGCGCATCATTGTGGAAAAGCCCTTCGGCTCTGACCTGCAGTCTGCCATGCGTCTCGACGCCATACTCAGCGATTGCTTCCAGGAGCGCCAGATTTTTCGCATCGATCATTATCTGGCCAAGGAGACAGTGCAGAATATTCTGGCATTCCGTTTCGCCAATGCCATACTCCGCCCGCTCTGGAGCAGAAAATATATCGAGTATATAGACATCTGCGCGCTGGAGACACTGGGCATTGAGCAGCGGGCAGGCTATTATGAAAAAGCAGGCGTGCTGCGCGACATGTTTCAGAACCATATGCTGCAGCTTCTGTCGCTGGTTGCGATGGAGCCGCCGGCGCAGTTTCAGACGGAAACCGTGCGCACCAGAAAGGCGGCTGTTTTTAAAGCGCTCAGGCCTTTTGCTCTTGAAAATATTACAGACCATATTGCGCTGGGGCAGTATACGGAAGGAGCAATGGATGGGCACCTGGTGCCCGGCTACCGGCAGGAGCAGGGAGTCGATCCGCAGTCGCTGACGCCAACTTTTGCCACGATGAAAGTATTTGTCGACAACCGGCGATGGCAGGGGGTGCCGTTCTACCTGACATCGGGCAAGCGGATGCGCGAAAAGGAAACAAAAATTATTGTCCAATTCCGAGATGTTAGCAGGTCTTTGTTTAAAAGCGACAAGATGTTGTGCTGCGGACCCAACCGGCTCACCTTTTCTATTCAGCCGCAGGAGAAAATAACCCTCAGCTTTCGGGCTAAAAACCCCGGCCCGGTTATGTGCTTTCGGCCCATTGATCTTGAATTCTGTTATGCCGGCGACAGGGGTGAGGGGCTTGAGGCGTATGAAAAGGTTCTTATAGATTGTTTGAACGGCGACCAGATGCTGTCGCTGCGTCAGGATTCCGAGGAGCTGTGCTGGGCTTTTTTAACCCCCCTTATTCAGGACTGCGAGCAGTGCATCCGGACGGAGCAGATACTGCATTTTTATCCTGCAGGCAGCCCGGGGCCTGCCGAGGCTGAGAAAATAAGAATGAATCAATAATTATTTTTATAATACCCTTGACTATTATTTTTTGTTTTTATATGCTACGCCATAATTCTGAGCACAATAACCTTAAAGGAGGGAAAAATGAAGACAGCTAAAATTCTTGCAACACTTGTTTTCGCACTGTGCTTTGCTATGACCTCCGCCTGGGCAGCAGGCGAGACAAAAGACAGCAAGATCGTGACAGACCAGAATATCAAGGAAACAAAGATAATTCGTCTCGATGTACTGGGCGGTATCAGCCCTGCTGAAGTTACTGTCAAGCCCGGCACCACGGTTGTGTGGGTGAACAACTCACGCTCTCAGCTTGAGCTGAAGTTCGAGGGCAAGCAGGTAACGCTGGCCTGCAAAAGCCCCGTTCATTTCCTGATTGATGAAGACGGCTCTTTTATCTCCGACCGTATCCCCCAGGATTCAGTTGCAAGCCTGTGCTTTGTGGAGAAGGGCGAATTCAATTATGTGCTGCGCAAGTCCCCCACCGGCAGCGGGATTTCTCAGCTCCGCGAGAACATCAAAGAGTTTAAAGGCAAGGTTATTGTTCAGTAAAGAGTTGCCCGATAGTGCTTTAGTAAAAGGAGGCGGAAACGCCTCCTTTTTTTTGTTGCAGGCCACGTATGAAGCCACGGATACTTGTCATCGTTGATGTGCCCGGCTGGGCACTTGAGCGCACGGCAGACAATGTCATGCAGCGGCTTTCCGGCAGGTACGATTTCAGCAAGGCCTTCAACAGCACGGCGGTTGAGACCGTAAGCCGCCGCGATTATGATCTTGTGTATATCTGCTATGAGCGGCAGTTTCAGGATGCAGGCATCGGCGTCGAGCTGCCGCGGCCCTCGGTCATCGGCGTGCGCTGCCACAGCAAATGGGATGGCGGCTGCGGCCTGCCGCCATCGCGGGAGTTCCTTCAGCATCTTAACAGCTTTGACGCACTGCATGTGCCGTCGCGCCTGCTGCAGGGCATTTTCGCCCCCCTGCACCCGGCGGTCTTTTACACGCCCCACGGCGTTGATGAAACCGTTTTTGCGCCGCGGCCCGCTGGCAGGCTTTCATCGCCCCGCGGCAGCCTTGTTCTTGGCTGGGCAGGGTCAAGGACCAACCATCCGGCCAAACGGGGCCTTGATGATTTGCTGATTCCCGCGGTTAAGGCCCTTCCCGGTGTTGAGCTCAGGATTGCAGCGCGTGAAGACAGGTGGCGGACGCAGGCGGAGATGGTCAAATTTTATCAGGGCCTTGACGCCTGCATCTGCACAAGCCGCGTTGAAGGAGGGCCGCACAGCCTGCTTGAGGCCTCGGCCTGCGCCGTACCGGTTATCTCTACCAGGGTGGGAATTGCTCCCGAGCTGATATGCCATGGCAGCAACGGCCTGCTGATCGACCGCAGCATTGAGGCCATACGGGAGGCTGTTACGCAGCTTCGCGACAGGCCCGATCTCCGGGCCGCCATGGCAGCCCATGCACGCAAGGCAGTCGAGCAGGCCTGGACCTGGGACAAGCAGGCGCTGAAGTATATTCCTTTTTTTGACTATGCACTAGCGCAGGGTCATGGCAGATGAGCAGGCAGCTGATTGTCAATGCGGATGATTACAATACCGATAAAGGCCGCAATCGCGGAATTCTCGAAGCCGCAGCCCGGGGTATTGTGACCAGCACAACAGTGCTTGCCAATGCGGCCTTCTCCGAAAGTGCGCTTCAGGGGCTTCATGAGATATTCGGCAGCCGCATCGGCGTTCATCTTAACTTGACAAAAGGCCGGCCTGTCTGCAGAATAACCTACAGCCTTGCCGGTCCGGACGGCTGTTTTTTTTCAAAGCATGAGGCCTGGCGCAGGGCTGTTACCGGCAGGTTTGACCCGCATGAGGTCGAGAGCGAGTTTACAGCTCAGATCAAGGCTTTGCAGTCTGCGGGCATAGAACCGGATCATGTCGACAGTAACAATCATCTGCATGTTTTTCCGGGCATTGCAGAAGCGGCTGCCCGCGCGGCAGGGCGCTGCGGCATCAGGCGCATCCGTCTGCCCCGGGAGCCCCTGCTGTGGTCCCTGCGGCAGGGCGGACTGGGTTTTGTAAAAAAAATTTTTATCAGTCTGCTGGCGCTGCGCGCCCGCTCGGTTTTTCGCTGCGCCGGGCTGTGCTTCCCCGACCGCTGCGCCGGCCTGCATGTGCCCGACACGCGCAGCGCGCAGTCACTCGCCCGGTTTCTCGCTCGTGTGCCGGACGGAATAACGGAGCTCATATGCCATCCGGGCTATGCCGACAGGCAGAATGCTTTTTCAACCGCCGAGCGGGAGCGCGAGCTTGCAGCGCTGACTGCTGATGATGTCCTTCAGGCAGTCAGCAACAACGCTATTTCATTAATTTCTTACAGCGATATACCATGCGCATAGCACTTGTAACCCCCCATACCGTTCCCTTTTCCTGCGGCAACAGCCATCTTGCTGAGCGCCTCCGGCAGGGGCTTGTCTCGCGAGGCCATGAGTTGCTTCTGTTCGGGATAGATGCCGCCACCGTCGACAGCGCCGTTGACTTCCGTCCCGATATCGTGCACAGCCTGCATGCCATTAAGCCGGCCCGATGGCTTGAAGAACTTTTCTCCCGGATTTCCGTGCCGTGGGTTATTACCCTGACGGGCACGGATTATAACAGCCCCCAGGAGTATGGCGCCGAATACGAGATGCTGGCCCGGCAGTTTAACGGCGCGCGGGCCATTGTCGTTTTTCATGAGGAAGCCAGGTCCTGGGTGGCGGAGCATTTTGTTGAGGCCGCCGATAAACTGGTTGTTATTGCCCAGGGGATAGATATCAGGGATAAGAAAGCCGATCGTTCAGCAGTGCGGCGGCTCTATGGTGTTGCCGACGGCGATATGCTTTTTTTAATGGCCGCCGGATTGCGACCGGTGAAGAATATTTGTTTCGCCCTTGATTTTTTTTGCGCAGTTCGCAGGCGCTGCCCCTGCGCCAGGCTGCTGCTTGCCGGGCCGGTTATCGACGAAGCAGAGGCATTGCGCATTTCTGAAAAGGGCAGGGCTGTGGAGGGCTTTACGTATATAGGAGAAATTGCGCATCAGGCGGTGCGCGATCTTATGGCTGCGGCCGATGTTTTCCTGAATGTATCGCTGCATGAAGGGATGGCAGGAGCCATGCTCGAGGCTATGGCAGAGGGCCTGCCGGTGCTGGCAAGCGATACGCCGGGCAACCGGGCGCTTGTACAGCCGGGCCGAACAGGTCTTCTTGCATCACTTGCATCGCGGGATTCTTTTATTGAAGCCGCGGGCCTGCTTGCCGCCGACGCTGGCTACCGGCGGGCTTTAAGCGCCGCAGCCCGGCAATCGGCTGCGGCATTTTCCGAGTTGCAAGAGATTGATAAATATGAAAAGGTGTATCGCAGCATTGCCTTCAGCCCGTGCGAGCACAGGTAAGGCAGTTCGGCTGGCAGACGCATTCTGGCCATTGCCTGAATGCGGCGCCGGATTTTGCAATGTATCATGATAGCGAGGAGGAGCAGCGATGGAAAAGAATAACCAGCCTGACACCCTGGATGTTTTCAAAGATCCTGTGTTTATTGAAATTTTTCTGCCTCTCTATAAAAGTTATAAAACACTTGATCGTGATTTTGATAAAAAGGTCATTGACAAGGATATTGAGAATCTTTGTAAAAAATTTCAAACTATTGCCGCATCCCGGGAGCGGCGCAAGCCACAAGCATGATGCCTGGTGCCAATAAGAGACCAGGCATCCCCGAGCCAGTGCATGTCTTGACCGGGCGCTTTGTGCTGCTTTTTGCCGGCTTGCGGTTTAAAGCGCCTGCTTGAACCTGTCATCTTAAGCCGCATCCCACCAGTGCAGCCTCCTGCATACATATCTCACCACGAATCCGAATCCTTTACCGTTAGAGCAATTTTCTTTTTATTGTAACCATGCAGCCTTATGATGAGCTTTTGACTCCTTTGTCCGTGCTTTATTCTCGCAAAAGAAGCCGGTGCTGATGGATTGTATGTCGCTCGAACCGCACGGGCTGCTCTCACCAAAAGTTCACCTGTGCGCATATGGCTATACTAGAGCATTTTTTTAAATACTGTAGCCTGTAAAAAATATCTTCCGAAAACGAAACTCCTATCCGTTCGCCCTGAGCCTGTCGAAGGGCCGACTTTCCGTT
>JAFGCP010000166.1 GCA_016932595.1 Deltaproteobacteria bacterium | reverse complement strand
TGCGTGGTGCCGCCCGAGTTTGTGTGGTTCAAGCCCATGGGGCCGGAGAAGGCCATTGAGCGCTTCGGCACGGCAGATATCCTTGACCCGCTGTCCTATAACAAGGCAGCAGGAGCTGTGTATTTCCAGAACCAGTCGCTTGAACTTGATCTGTTTGAGGTGTGCCTTTTTGCCGTGCGCGGCAGCGAAAAGGACTGCCCGATGGGGGACCTGTGCAGGCTTTTCAGCCTGGCCTTTGGGCTTGAGCTTCACGAGCGCACACTAACCGAGTGCGCAGAGCGCGTCTATGCGCTGGAGCGGGCATTTCTCTGCCGCGAGGGCGTGACGCGCAAAGACGATCGCCTTGTGGGCAAATGGGTTGATGAGCCCCTGCCCAGCGGTCCGTATAAGGGAGAAACCATCGATTGGCAGAAATGGGAGGAGATGCTCGACGGCTACTACCGCCTTCGCGGCTGGGATGCCAAGGGCGTTCCTTCAACGCAAAGGTTGAAAGAGCTGGGCATTGATGATATAGATTCAGTTTAAAAAGCCAGGAGTCAGGAGTCATCAGGAGTCAGAATTCAAAAGAAAAAGTCCGTAGGCTGGGCAAAGCGCAGCGTGCCCAGCATTATTTTGTTTTCGTTAAAAAAATTGTTGGGCACGTTTCACTTTGCCCAACCTACGAAAAATTTGATGCATAAAACATAATGGATAAAATATTTTTTGAAAGGGGAAACAATGAAAATTTTAAAAGCTGTCGGTATCATTATCGCACTGCTTGTTTTAGTGGTGGGAATTTTTATCGCAACCTTTAAGCCTCCCAAGTATGACGACTTCGGCGTGTACAATGATCTGAAAAAGTTTACGCTTGAGCAGTTTGCCGGAGCCAGGGCCCGGCCCGTGCAAACATTCACCGTAAACCTATCATTTCCGTATTCCAAAATATTCGGCGACAGCATGCTCTCCATACCCATGAAATCCTTCGAGACGGACCGGATTGCAGCTGCCAGCATCAGCCAGTTTGAAGTGCCGCCGGGCTCGGGCTATTTCCGCGACTACACCCTGAATATCCGGCCCGGCTATGCGTTCAAGGCCCCGGTCTTCCATATCGACTTCATGAAGCCGTCGCCGGGTGTGCCGGGCCTGTGCTCCATGGATATTTTCAATGTTGATACTGAAACCATTAATTATGAAAAGTTTTTCGGCCCGGAGATTGAAAACGTGAAAAAAGCCATGGCCCTTGTTGCCAAGTATCAGCGCACGGTCGAACAGGGGCGAGGCAAGATAACCAAGTACCTTGACCCCTATAAAAGCCCTTACCGGATTGAGCTGCAGGAGCCCAAAGGCGATGAGGCGGCCCGCAAGGCTTATTATCAGGCCGCAGGCGAGGCATTCAAGATCATGCTCAGCGCCTATTTGAAAAGCCTTGCGGTTCTCAGCCCTGATCCTGCCTATGCCGGCCGCCATGAGCAGAAAATGAAGGAAATGGTCACGGCATTGTATAAAAATGATGTGGCCATTAATCTCGGCAAGAAGATATTTAAAGATCAGTTCAATGCATTCTGGATGGACAGCTTCTGGAACGTGCAGATACCGGCGAGCGAATAAATTGTCTTTCCTTGACTTTTTGGGCCAAATAGGTTAAAAGCACCATTCATATTTTAACAAAAGGCATTTTCCTATTCTATTTTGGAGGAGTTATATGAGCAGTAGACCCGAGCTTGAAAAATTGACCGCGATCAAACTGCGCGAGCTTATCGCAGCCGAGTATCCCGAAATACAGGGCGCCCATGCCATGAAAAAAGAAGAACTGGTCGTGACCATTCTGAAGGCGCGCGGCGAGCCCACGCATGAGGTGAAAAAACATGTTCCGGTTACGGATTTAAAAAAGACCATTCGCCAGCTGAAGGCTGAGCAGGCGCAGGCCTTGGAGGCAAAGGATGCCAAGAAAAATACGGAGCTGCGCAGAAAGATAGCCAAGCTGAAACGCAAAACCCGCATGATTGTCGAGAAGGGCGCAAAGACCCCGAAAAAAGCAAAAAGCAAATAATGAAAAGGCGCCTGCAGTGAAAGATAAAATCAGCCAGGAAATAAAAGTTGCCATGAAGGCAAAGGATGAGGCGCGGCTTTCCACGCTGCGCCTTATTCTGACGGAATTTGTGCGCAAGGAAAAAGAAAAGGGCATACAGCCAACGGATGAACAGTGCGTGCAGATCCTGCAAACCATGGTTCGCAAATGCAGGGACGCAGCCGAGCAGTTCACAGGCGGCAACCGGCCCGAGCTTGCAGCAAAAGAACTGGCTGAAGTGGCAATACTGGAAAGCTATCTGCCGGCGCAGCTGCCGGAAGAGCAGGTGCGTGAACAGGCTCTTGCCGCTATCGCCGAGGTTGGCGCTAAAACCCCCAAGGATATGGGCCGGGTCATGGGCTTGCTCACCAAGAAGCTTGCCGGCCAGGCCGACGGCTCAGTTATCAGCCGCATTGTGAAGGAAGAACTGCAGAAGCTGGGCTCCTAGAGCCGCCTTCCGGCATCTGCCTTACCAGGGCGCAGCAATCGCATCAGGACATAGAGACCGGAAGCCCGTATCCTCGCAGGATGCGGGCTGCGGTTTTTACAGCATGGCAGGGCGTCAGGAAACAATTGACAAAGCCGCGGGCCCGAGACTAGACTTGATATCTAACATTCAACCAGAGTGCGGTCACCAGTATATGAAGGGCAAAATTGTCATCGATACCAGTATGTGCAAGGGCTGCCAACTCTGCATCGGCTTCTGCCCGAAGAAGAATATCTTCCTGTCGTCGCAGCTCAATGCCAAGGGGTATTTTCCGGCTCAGGCCGATACTAAAAAGGTGTGCAACGGCTGCGGCATTTGCGCGCTGATGTGCCCGGAGGCCGCTATCGAGGTGTACCGTGACGACGAAAACTAAGCAGCTTATGTACGGAACCCATGCCGCGGGTGAGGCCGCCATTCAGGCAGGCTGCACCTGCTATTTCGGTTATCCCATAACCCCGCAGAACGAGCTGCCGGAGTATATGTCCCGAAGGCTTCCGGAGGTGGGCGGCATATTTATTCAGGCTGAAAGCGAGCTCGCGTCCATTAACATGGTGCTCGGTGCAAGCGTGGCGGGCGCCCGGGCCATGACCTCATCCAGCAGCCCCGGCATCAGCCTCAAGCAGGAGGGTATTTCGTTTATGGCGGGCATGGAGCTGCCGGCGGTTATCGTCAATATCATGCGCGGCGGACCAGGCCTCGGTAATATCGCCCCTGCCCAGTCAGACTATTTTCAGGCAACCCGCGGGGGAGGGCACGGCGACTACCGCACGCCGGTGCTGGCGCCGGCCTCGGTGCAGGAGCTTGCCGACCTCACGTTTCTGGCCTTCGACCTTGCAGACCAGTACCGCAATCCGGTGCTCATTTTAGGCGACGGCATGCTGGGGCAGCTCATGGAGCCGGTCGTCATCCCTGTGCGCAAAAAGAATGAAGCGCTTCCGGAAAAAGACTATATTCTCACCGGCGCTAAAGACCGGCCCGCACGTCTGGTGAAATCGCTCATCCTTGACGTGAAGGAGATGGAAGACCATAACTGGAAGCTGCACCGCAAATACCAGCGCATTGAGCAGAACGAAACGCGCTGGGAAAGCTACCGGATGGAGGATGCCGAAATGGCGGTCATCGCCTACGGAACGGCGGCCCGCATTGCCAGGGGCGCTATCAACCGCCTTCGGAAGGAGGATGAAAATGTGCGCATCGGGCTCATCCGGCCCATAACCCTGTGGCCGTTCCCGGCCAAAGCTCTGCGGGATGCAGTAAAAAAGACGGGTGATTTTTTTGTTTTCGAGCTGAGCGCCGGCCAGATGGTCGAGGATGTGCGCCTGGCCCTTGAAGGCAGGGGCAAAATACATTTCTACGGCCGGCCCGGCGGGGTCGTGCCAACTCCTGCCGAGCTTGCCCGCAGCATGGCGCGTCATTATTACCAGTCCAAGAGGTCACGCAAGAAATGAAAAAAGTATATTCGCGGCCAAAATCGCTCCGTAACGTGTCCATGCATTATTGCCCCGGCTGCGGCCACAGCATCATTCACCGCCTTATTGCCGAGCTGCTTGATGAAATGAACCTGCAGGACCAGGCTATCTGCGTGCCGCCCGCGGGCTGCGCCGTGCTGGCTTATAATTATATAGATATCGATATGGTCGAGGCGCCCCATGGCAGGGCTACGGCCGTGGCAACGGGTGTTAAGCGCGTGCGGCCTGATAACCTTGTGTTTTCCTATCAGGGCGATGGCGATCTGGCGGCCATCGGCACGGCCGAAGCGCTGCATGCGGCAAACCGGGGTGAACATATTACCGTTATTTTTGTCAATAATGCCGTCTACGGCATGACCGGCGGCCAGATGGCCCCCACCTCTCTTATCGGCCAGAAAACAACCACCTCGCCCCATGGCCGCACCGTGGCAAATGAAGGGCCGCCCATACGGGTCTGTGAGCTCATGGCGCAGCTTGGCGGCCCGAGCTACCTTGAGCGCGTGTCGGTCAGCTCCCCGGCAGGAGTCCGCAAGACCAAAGCTGCCATTAAAAAGGCTTTTGAATACCAGATAAAAAAGAGCGGATTTTCACTTGTCGAAATTCTGTCGCCCTGCCCGACCAACTGGAAAATGGATGCAATGGCCTCCTGCGCATGGATCGACGAGGTTATGGCAAAGGAATTTCCGCTGGGGGTAATAAAAGAGGTACAATGCTGATCAAGACAATTTTTTCAGGATTCGGCGGCCAGGGCGTGATCTCCATGGGCCAGATGCTGGCAAAGGCCGCCATGCTTGAGGACCGGTTTGTTACCTTTCTGCCGTCATACGGCGCAGAGGTGCGCGGCGGCACGGCAAACTGCACCGTGACCATCTCAGACGAAGAAATCGCCTCCCCCATCGCGTCGGAGCCCGAGTTTGTGGTGGCCCTCAATCAGCCCTCGTTTTTCCGGTTCCAGAACCTGCTGCCCTCGGGAGGCTTCATGCTGTACAATACAACGCTGGTGATTGCGGCCGATGCCCGCGGAGACATCGAGGTGCTGGGCGTGCCGACAACCGACATCGCCACGAAGCTCGGCAACGTGAAGGTCACCAATATGGTTATGATGGGCGCATTTGTCGGCGTGAGCAATTTGCTGTCGTTTGACCGCATGATGAAGAACCTGCCCGATATTCTTGGCGGGGGCAAGGCCCATCTGCTCAAAGCCAACAGGGATGCGTTTCAGGCGGGCTATGATTTTGTAAAGAAGGAGCAGAAAAAATGCTGAAACAGATTTCCGTGGTGCTGAAAAACGTGCCGGGCCAGCTGGCCGATCTGAGCGAGCTGCTCGGTAAGGAGGGCGTCAATATCCGGGCGATATCGGTTGCCGACACCTCCGAGGTGAGCACGGTGCGCATAGTGGTTGATGAGCCCGCAAAGGCTTTAAATATTTTAAACGGCCATAAGTTTCAGGTCTATGAAAACGAAGTGCTCGCGGTCGAGACGCCCGATCATCCCGGAGGCCTCACCGCCGTCGTGAAGCCCTTGAAAGAGGCCAAAATCAATGTGCACTATCTGTATCCGTTTCTTGGCCGCGCCAGCGACCAGGCTATCGTGATTCTGGGGGTTGATAAAATAAAAGATGCCGAGAAGGTCCTTAAACGCAACTGGGTGCATACATTCGGCAGGGAAATCTACAATCTTTAATACGGGAACAGCTATCATGTCAGACCATTTTTGCGACAAATGCGGCGAATACCTGCCCGAGGGCAGCCTTAAATATTCGGTTCAGATACAGATCATTTCCGATTTTGACGGTGTTATCCTGTGCGAAACCGACGACCCCGGGATGGAAGCCCAGGAAATGCTGGAGGCAGCAGACGCCATGGACGAGCAGGAACTTGAGGACGAGGTTTACCAGGAGCTCTCTTTTGTGCTGTGCAGCCGGTGCCGAAAGCGCTTTTCCCGCGATCCTTTCAGCCGCGGGGCCCGCACCTACCGCACGAGTAAAAATTTTGAACGTATCTTTCACTGACCTGAGAGAAAGCAGTGCCCATGCCCATGAATCCTTTTGACTGGATTCTTATTGCCGCAGCAGGTTTTTTTGTCATCAAGGGCATCGTGAAAGGCGCCGTGCATGAAGTTTTTTCACTGGCAGCTTTGCTGCTGGCCAGCATTGCCGCCTTGTGCTACTACCCGCTTGTTCTTGCCTATATTCAGCCCTATATTGCCGCAAAGTGGGGGCAGCTTGCCATGGCCTGCCTGTGCATTTTTCTGATTGTATGGATTGCGGTAAACCTTGCCGGCTGGCTCATAGAAAAATTTTTAAAGCTTATCTGGCTCGGTTTTCTTGACCATGCGGTTGGGCTGCTTGTCGGCGGCGCTAAAGCCTATGTGCTTGCCTGCGCAGTGGTCGTCGGGCTGCTGCTGGCGCCCCTCGGGCAGGAGGCTCTCAAGGATTCGCGTCTTGCTCCCTATACCACGCCCCTTATTGTTCGCGTTGCGCCGTATTTACCCGATGGCCTGCGAAAAATGCTTGCCGAGAAGATGGGGGTCATTCCCCCTGCCGACTGGAGCTTTCTGTATACCAAATAGCTTGACCGCCGTATGGTTCTTCTATAGAATAAAATTATAGGATAAACCTGCTGCGCATGGTATGAAGCGCGGCCTTTTGCTTGAGGCAGTGGTGGATATTATAGGATACGGAAATTTAGGAAAAACGCTTGAGTACAAGGCATATGCTTTCGGGAGCAGGGAGGCCATCGTCTATGAGGACGCCGAGGGCAAAGTATGCAGCTACAGCTTTGCCCAGTTCAATGACCGGGCCAACCGCTATGCAAATCTTTTTTCCGGCAAGGGCATCAAAAAAGGCGACAAGGTTGTAGTGCATCTGCGCAACTGCCCCGAGTATCTGTTTGCCTGGTTCGGCCTTGCCAAAATAGGCGCTGTCATGGTGCCGACCAATGTGCTTTCAACACCCCCGGAAATGCAGCATTTCATCAATTACTCCGATGCCGTGGCCGTGGTGACACAGCCCGATTATCTGGGCCTCATACGCGAAGTGCTTCCCACATGCCAGAACCTGCGGGAGCTGTTTCTGGCGCGAACCTCGACAAGCTATCCCAACAGCGAGCTTTTCCCCGATGTGGTGCTGCTTGACGAAATGATGGGAGATGTATCGGCCTATCCCCCCGAGGTGGCCCTGTCGCCGGAGGATGACCTGCTTATCATTTTTTCCTCAAGCACCAATGCCCAGTACAGCGCTGTCATGCTCACCCATGCCAATGCCGTGTTTGCCGGCATCTTCGGCGCGCAGGTTTTCAAGATGACTCCGGAAGACCGCGATTTCATGGTTCTGCCCCTGTTTCATGTGAACGGCCTTTTTATTTCGGCCCTGCCGACAATCACCTCCGGCGCCACACTCGTTATGACCGAGCAGTTCAGCGCCAGCCGCTACATGGAGCAGGTGCGCCGCTACGCCATTACTACGGCAAGCCTTGTCGGCGCCACCGTGCGCATGGTTCTCAATCAGCCGGCCCATGAGCTTGACGGCAAAAATCATTTACGCCTTATCAAATTCGCCATCCCCGTTTCCGATGAGGAGTGGCAGATGTTTGAAACCCGCTTTAATGTGCGTTTGTGCGACCTCTGGGGCCTGACCGAAACACTCGGGGCCACCACCATCAACCCGATAGACGGCAAGTTTAAGCGCAACTGCGTCGGGCTGCCGCGCCTCGGCAATGAGGTAAAGATCGTTGATGAAAGCGGCATAGAGGCCCCGGTCAATACGCCGGGCGAGATGGTCGTGAAAGGGATTCCGGGCCGTACCATCATGAAGGGCTATTATAAGGAGCCTGCTGCCACGGCCACTATTATCCGCGACGGCTGGGTGTTTACGGGCGACCGGGGCTATATGGACGAGGAAGGTTATTTTCACTTTCTTGACAGGATCAAAAACGTTATCAAGCGGGCCGGCGAAAACATCGCAGCCCCTGAGGTTGAACAGGTGATTGCCGGCCATTACAAGGTCAAGGAGGTGGTGGTAATTGCAGCCCCTGATCCCATCCGCGATGAAGCCATGACCGCTTTCATCGTTGTGAAGGATGGCGTGACCTGCACCGAGGAGGAAATTATTACCTGGTGCTCCCAGCGCCTGGCAAAATTTAAAATTCCGAGTTTTATCAAATTTCGCGGCAGCCTGCCCCGCGACGGAGCCGGCTCAGTGGCTAAAGATATTCTTAAGCGTGAAATCACAACGCATTAGAGCATATGCCCTGCGGATTGGTGCAGGCAAACGATTAACTTAATAAGGAGAATCACCATGTCAAAGTATCAGCAGATGCCCGT
>JAFGCP010000165.1 GCA_016932595.1 Deltaproteobacteria bacterium | reverse complement strand
ATTTCAAGTCAAGCTAAAAATTAAAAAAAATTCATATATTGCCCTAATGCTTAATTTAATTAATAAATTTTTTATTATTGAATATTTTACATACACTTAGCATTAAAGAATAATGCTCCCTTAAAAATTAAAATAAAATGTCATTGCAAACGAAGCGAAGCAATTGCGGCCCTTGTAAGTTTTTGAAAAAACAGGATTGCACACTTGGCAGTTTATCTTGAGTTCTGCCGAAGGGCTCCAAAAATGCTGAGTTCGTAAAAAATCGAAAAAGCATATTTTTGTTATTCTGAGCGGAGCAAAGAATCTCGTAATTTCAGCAGGCTATGAGACCCTTAACTTCGTTCAGGGTGACAATTCAAAGTATGTATTGTGTCCGCTATGTAGGAGCGCATTTATGCGCGATCGTTTCGCGGCTGAAGCCGCTCCTACAGTGGGAAACTGCCACAATGAATTGTCATGGGCGGCTAATGCAGGACCGTGATGTTTTTTGTCGATGCTTGCTTTCGCACCCATGCTGTGCTAGGTTTTGCTGCACTTTATCATATGGAGGAAAGCGGCTGTGGAGCAGAAAAAAAGCAGCAATGTCGTCTGGCATCAGCCGACGATAACGAAAAAGGATCGCGAGCGGCTTTTCAGCCACCGGGGAGCCGTGCTGTGGTTTACCGGGCTATCGGGCTCCGGCAAATCAACCGTGGCTCATGAGGTTGAAAATAAACTGCATGGTCTGGGTTGCCACACCTATGTGCTCGACGGCGACAATGTTCGCCATGGCCTGAATGCCGATCTCGGTTTTTCTGCCGATGACCGGCAGGAAAACATCCGGCGGCTTGCTGAGCTCGTAAAGCTGTTTGCCGACGCGGGAGTCATTGTGCTGTCGGCCTTCATTTCGCCCTACCGCGCCGACCGGGAGCGAGCGCGCAACCTGCTGCCCGAGGGGGATTTTTTCGAGATATACTGCCGCTGCGGCATTGAAACCTGCGAAGAGCGTGACCCGAAGGGGCTCTACAAAAAGGCGCGAGCTGGTGAAATAGCCGACTTTACCGGCATCTCAGCTCCCTATGAAGAGCCCGATATGCCGGAGATCGTCATCGACACCGACCGCTATCCTGTTGAGGACTGCGCAGACCAGATCATCGCCCGCCTGAAAGATGCAGGTGTTTTGAAACCCTGAGATTTATTGTCTCTATCCATGGTTCGCAGTTGGATTTTACATGCAATAAAGGACCGTTCGTGGTGAGCCTGTCGAACCATGAACGGAGCAAGCATTTGTTCACCCTTCGACACTTGGTCAAGCTCAGGGCTCAGGGATGAACGGTTTTATTCACTTCGGGTTTAATACTCCGGGTCTTGCCGCGCATCCCGTCATTCCCGAAAGCCGGAATCCAGAAAAAAAGCAGACTGGATGCCGGATCAAGTCCGGCATGACGAAATAACTTCAATACTCCGCTGCTTTCGGCGGGGTAGTTTATTTTCAGCATCCATGAACGAAAAAAACAAAAGCCTCATCGGCCTGCATGCCTCAAATATCCTGTTTGCGGGCACGGGCCTGTTCGCAAAGCTCATTCCTCTGCCCGCCATCGATATCATAGCGCTTCGGTGCCTTATGGCCGCAGGCGCGCTGCTCGTGATCATTACCCTGATCAAGCGTAGGATTATGCTTGCGGGCCGGCGCGACCGGCTGCTTATGGTGCTGTGCGGTCTGCTCATGTGCGTGCACTGGGTGGCGTTTTTTCATGCCATGCAGGTATCGACCGTGGCAGTGGGCATGATAGCGCTCTATACCTATCCCATCATCACTGTTTTTCTCGAACCCCTCTGGCAGCGGCAGCGGCCGCAGCGGGCGGATCTGGTGTGTGGATTGCTGGTGGTGGCGGGCGTGTACCTGCTGGTGCCGGAGTTTTCTTTGCGCAGCAGCACGATGCTGGGCCTGTTCTGGGGGTCTGTGTCGGCGGTCGCGTTTGCCCTGCGCAATGTGCTGCAGCGGCAGTATCTTTTGTATTACCGGGGCGATACGGCCATATTTTATCAGGCCCTGATTGCGGGCCTTGCGGCGCTGCCGTTCATGCGGCAGAGCACGTTGTCTGTGGCGCCGTCCATCTGGCTGCAGCTTGGCATGCTTGCATTTTTCTGCACTGCCGTGCCGCACAGCCTGTTTGCCGGCGCCCTGCGGCAGGTCAAAGCAAAAACAGCGGGGCTCATCGGCTGTCTGATGCCGGTCTACGGCGTTGCGCTTGCGTGGCTGGTTTTGGGGGAGGCGCCTTCAGCAGCAACCGTGCTCGGCGGCCTTATCATCGTGGGAGCTGCGGCTTTTGAGTCATACCGTGCATAGAGCCTTTGGCGGGCGCAGCCTGACTTTCTGGTGACGTCACTTTTTTATAATTCCGGGGTAGAGCTTTTCAACACATTCCGGGCAAATGCCATGGGTAAACTCCGCTTCGGAATGCTCCTCTATATACTTTTCAATCCTGTTCCAGTATCCCCGGTCATCCCGTATTTTTTTGCAGGATGCGCAGATCGGCAAAAGCCCGCTGAGCATCTTTACCGTGCGCAGTGCTTCTTCAAGCTTTTGCTTCTCCTGTTCAAGGTCAGCGGTGCGCTCCTGCACGAGAACTTCAAGGTGTGTTTTATGCAGCGTCAGCTCGGCGTTTATTTTTTCGAGCTCTGCAGCGTGCGCGCGAAAGGTCCCTCGAAAAAAGAAAATAAACGGAATTGAGCAGACAAGAAAAAACAGGGAAATGCCCACAGACTTCTTCAAGTCTTTTTGCAGCATGGATTTTACATGGCTTATTTCGCAGTCCGCGCAGGCAAGATAGGTTCTGCCGCCCGGCGATACCTGCGGCAGGGCAACCGATCTGAAGGTGCCCCACTGGTCCGTATATTCAACAAAAACAGTCTTTTTTTCATTATAGGCCTGCTTAAATTCCTCCGGGATGTCATCATAGGGATAGAAATACCACGACGGCCTTTCTTTCAGCTCCTCGGCGCTGACCGTGGGGGCTGAAAAATAATACTTTCCGTCTTTCTGCACGAGCGTATAGACCCATTTAAAACCGCTGTCAGCGGCGAAACCGGATATGGCGATGCGGTTTTTTGTCTCTTCGTCCCGGGAAATAGAGTCCTTGTCCAGTGCCCGGTCATGGAAATCCGGCGCCAGCATGAACTTGAGGCTTTTTGCCGAAAGAAGCAGCTGCCGGTCAAGCTCAGCCATGAGCAGCGTTTTTTGATCGCTATAGGCCATGATAGAATAAGCTATAACCGCAGCTGCATAGATGGCTATGCACAGAGCGAACTGGAGGGGGTGGCGTATTTCTGTTTTTTTCATTAAGCCGGGAGACCTTTTTGTGTTCTTTGTCCGGTATTTTTTCCTGCGGCAGTGGTTTGTGCATACAGGGCATAAAAGCGCTTGTGTGTATCAGTTAATTATACCTTTTTTTTCATGCTTGCGAAAGGGCAGCATACAAAGAAGTAGTTGGAAATCAGCTTGTTTTGCCTTATATCTCATTGGCGGGCAGTCTTCTGCCTGCAGGCGGGCAGAGGTCATGACCCTTGATTATGCGGGTAAATTCTTCTATGTAGTAATAGTGCCTGAAATTTTCCATCTTCCTGTTCGGGGTTTTTATTAAAATATTTTTTGAAATTTTGCAGTGA
The DNA here is from genome assembly GCA_016932595.1 of Deltaproteobacteria bacterium. Lineage (GTDB taxonomy): Bacteria > Desulfobacterota > WTBG01 > CAIYCZ01 > CAIRTM01 > CAIWCT01. The sequence continues at coordinate 3,821 of JAFGCP010000165.1, read as the reverse complement.
ACATAAACGCACACAGTATGCGGCATTTTGAAGGAGAGAAGCGACTGAGAAATTCTGGACGTGACAAAAATCACTACAGTTCAGATTTCTCCCTTCGGTCGAAATGACAGCTAAAGGAGAGCCCCACCGACAGCATATGCACTTGACGTGCCGGATAGCCCGGGAAAAAGCAGAGATGCTTCATGCATTGTTTGTGCGATGAATGTGGACATACTCGGCTGCATCAGCCGCTGTGAAGATGCCAGAGGAATTCTCACAATTAACAAAAGGCGCCATGCTTATGATAAAAATAATGCTGCATCTGCTCTTGTGCGTACCTTTGCTGTGCGCCTGCAAAGGCAGGCAGGAGCTCACCCCCGAAGCGCCTGCTGCCCCTCCCCCGCGAACCGCGCTACCGCAAAACGCAGTGGTTGAGGAAGAATTGATCTATTCGCCTGCGCCTTCCGGCAATGGGCAGGCTCCTGAAGAATGCGACTACATACACTATCTGCGGTACCGGCCCGCTTCAGACAATGACACGCCCGTGCCGGTGAAAGCCGTTGTCATTATGATACCGGGCTATATCGGCGGCGCCGGCAGCTTCACCTATCTTGCCCGCCAGCTTGTCGCCCTTGGGGGCGATGCATTCCCTGTTGAAGTCTGGGCTCTTGACCGGCGTTCAAACTGCCTTGAGGACCAGGCCGGCATGCAGGAGGCGGAAAGCAGTGAAGATCCGCAGGCTGCCCTTGATTACTATTATAACGGTGTTTCCATCGATGGCAGTACGTTTGGCGGATTCTTCACGGAAGCAGATACGCCGTATCTTTCTGAATTCGGCCTGCAGCTGTTCATGCAGGACATACATGCCATACTTGAAGCAAAAATTCCCGATCCCGCTGATCGTAAAAAAACGGTTTTTATTGCGGGGCATTCCATGGGAGCATCCATTGCCGCAGCCTATGCCGCATGGGATTTTGACAATGACTCTGCAACACTTGACGATGCCGGATTCAACAACTGCGCAGGGCTTATCGGCCTTGAAGGCCAGATTGCCGTGTGGTCGTCAGCAACCAATGAGAAGAGATACCAAAAGCGCCTGTCCGAGCTGCGCGCCCCGGCACAGGGCCGGTCAGCAGGATTCAGCATAACGCCAGAAGCAATGGCCCTCATTGAAATACTTGCTTTGTATGCCGGTTTTGCACCTCATGATGAATCAACCATTTTTCGCGGCATAGCGGTTTCACCCGCAACGGAGCGCCTGATAAAGTTTTTTACCACCTACGGCCTGCACAGCGCCGGGCCCTGCGCGCCTGCGCTCGGGGATTTCCATTTGAGCAATGAGGCCATGCTCGGTCTTTTTTCCGATGACAACTTTCAGCCCATCAGCATCGGCCGGGTGAGCCTCGGTTTTCTGGCAGGGGGGCCTGTTGTGCGGCGCAAGAGCCTGTTCGGGGGCGAAGGGCTGTTTGCCCCTGCCGATGCCGGCAACGGCGCCTTCTTCACCTGGGCCAACTTCGACACGACCGGCACTGCCGATGATCCGTCATACACCGACATGACCGGCGAGGCAGTGCTCACCACGGCGGAAACGGAAGTAACCGATATGCAGGACTATGCCCGGGCTGTTTTTGAAGGGCCACTGAATTTCTATGAGTGGTATTTTCCCGGCCGGCTGCCTGTTGATCTCGGCATAGTCTCGGCTCCGTTCAGGGCCCGGTACGGCATACGGTCGGATCATCTGGCCGGGATAGATGCCCTGCCTAAAATAGAGTTTCTCGCGGAAAACATATCCGGCTATGATCACATCGACGTGCTCTGTGCCGCCGCCGACCGGCCCGGCCGCAGGGAAAATGAAGTGCTTGCGCCGCTGCTTGATTTTTTGAAGGTATACAGCGCGGGGACCGTGCTTATCCCTTGAGCGTTTAGTGCACTTTTCTTTTTACTATAGACGTTTTAGCGCTGTCATGTCGACCCCTTCGGCTTCGCTCAGGGCAGGCTCCGGGAGAGATCTTTGGCTGAATTACAACTACAGTGTTAAGTATAAAGCTTCACAAAAGAAGGGGCGGGAAATTCCCCCTTTAGCAAAGGGGGTTAGGGGGATTTGTCAGACTGCAATAAATCCCCCTGTATCCCCCTTTTTCTAAGGGGGATTAAATGGGGAGCTGTACTAAGATTGATGCGCAAGAGTGCGACCTTTGGAATCGATCCGCTGTGGCAGATTCGATATGATAATGGGGCTACACCATTTAGAAAAATGCTTTAGCTTAATAAAAGTGGCGTACCTGCGTGTTGCCGCGCATGAGCCTTGACAGTCAGCAGCAGCAGACCTATACTGCTGCCGCAGATTCCGGCATCATCCTTACCCCCACAGCTACAGACGATAATCAAGTGAGCAACAGGAGTCATTGTATGGCACACATGGTACTGGCAGGCGATATCGGCGGCACAAAAACCAGTGTGCGGCTTGCCGATATTCGGCCGCCGGCCTCAAACGAGGCCCGGCCTGCTCAGTCAGTGCTGCATGAAGAGATTTTTGCCAGCCGCGATTTCCCTGATCTGGTTCCGCTTCTCCAGCACTTCCTGTGCAATGCCTCTGCCCGCCTGGGGCAGGCGCCTGCAGTCGGCAGGGCCTGTTTCGCCGTTGCCGGCCCTGTTGTTGAAAACACCTCGGAGCTTACAAATCTGGGGTGGTCATTATGCGGCGATCATCTGGCCCGCGCGCTTGGCATTGCACGCGTGCAACTGATCAATGATTTTACCGCCGTAGGCTATGGCATACAGGCGCTGCTGCCGGGCGATTCGGTGACGCTGCAGGCAGGTGTGCCGGACATGAATGCACCGGTGGCCCTTATCGGCGCAGGCACCGGCCTCGGGGAAGGCTTTATCGTGCCGCTGCCCGGCGGGGGGTATCGGGTATTTCCGAGCGAGGGGTCGCATGCCGACTTTGCGCCGCGGTCGTACCTTGAGTTTCAAGTGCTCACGTATCTGCGGGAGCGCCACCAGATACCCCGGGTGTCTGTAGAGCGGGTCGTGTCAGGGATGGGGATTGTTTCACTCTATCAGTTTCTTCGCGATCAATCGCCGCGGCAGGAGTCGGAAGCCCTTGCAAACATCTACCGCCTGTGGCAGCAGGAGCTTGGCAAGGCGGAAAAAACGATTGATCTTGCCGCTGAAATTTCTCGCGCTGCTTTGACTGGTGATGATTATCTGTGCGCGCAAACGATCAATCTTTTTATTCAAGCTTATGGTGCTGAGGCAGGAAATCTCTGCCTGAAACTGCTGCCCTATGGCGGGCTGTATGTGGCCGGCGGCATAGCAGCTAAAATTCTGCCCTTGATGCAGGCGGGAGGCTTCATGCAGGCTTTTCGCGACAAGGGGCGCATGAGCGCACAGATGGCAAAATTTCCGGTGCATATTGTCATAAATCCCCGGGTTGGGCTCATGGGAGCAGCACTCTGCGCTGCTCAGACTGTATGCGATGCCTGACAACAAACAGCGGTCTTCAGATGACAGGGCAGCTATGCTTTTTTGTTATTTCTGTAGAGCAGTAATCTCACACAAGATGTCTGAAGGGACTATGTAGTCCGTAGGGTGGGCTGCGCCCACCATTTTAATCGGTGGGCATAGCCCACCCTACAAACTAAAAACAGCTGCATGTTTTAGATACATGCTCTACTGTTCCCACTGGCACCATACACCACATATTTCCGCCGCACGGTCTTCTGTCTATCCGCTGTTTTCAAAAAAAAGAGCCGGAGAATTCATTCTCCGGCTCTTGATGCTTCCAACAGCTCCCCACAAACAAGGAGGCACTATTAATTTTATACGCAAAAATAAGTCTT
>JAFGCP010000164.1 GCA_016932595.1 Deltaproteobacteria bacterium | reverse complement strand
TAGCGGTTATACCAGTAGAGCTTTCCGAGACAGGCGACAGCCTCATACACGTCACCATATACCGGTACATTCTTCCTTCCCAGTTTCACAATGGCATTTTCTATGTCTTCGCCGCCCACGATGGCAAACAGCAGCGGCTTTTTTTTATTGAGATACTTCTGGTGGTTTTCCTCGATCACCTTCTCAAGGTCGGCGGCCAGGAAGGTTGAAGTTTCGCAGTACAGGGCCATGCTGGCGCCGATTTCTTTTGAGTCGAGGGCCACGCTCAGGGCCGAATTGTACTCAGCGCTCGCCGCGCCGCCCGTAATATCGATGGGGTTTTTCGTGGAGCCGAAGCTCGGGGTCACGGGGTCGAACATTTCCTTCAGCTTTTTGCCGTCATCATACAGCTCGATCTGGTACTTTTCGCAGGCATCGGTTGCCATAACGCCGATGCCGCCGCCATTGGTGACGATGACGGCCTGGTCGCCGGTCGGGGGCGGAGAGTTGCCGAGATATTTGCTCCAGTTGAAGGCTTCCTGAATATTTTCAGCGCGGATGACGCCGTTCTGCTTCAGTATTGCCTCGATGATTTCATCGGAGCCGGCAAGCGAGCCTGTATGCGAGGCTGCTGCCGCCGCGCCGCGCTCGGAGCGACCGGATTTGATGACCACCACGGGCTTTTTGCGCGTTGCTTTTTTCACTGCATCGATAAAGCGCGGGCCGTCCTTTATGCCCTCGATATACATGAGGATGACCCTGGTGCGCTCCTGCTCGGACAGATAGGACAATAGATCCGCCTCGTCAACATCGCACTTATTGCCGATAGAGACAATCGAGGAAAGACCTATGTTTTCGACCTTGGTTTTGCCGATCATGGCAAGGCCAAGCGCCCCCGACTGGGTGATGATGGCAACCGTTCCGGGCAGAATGCTGCCCGGACCGAAGGTGGCGTCCATATGCGACTCGGCTGAATAGACGCCGAACACATTGGGCCCGACCACCCGCATGCCCCGGCTTAATGAGTATTCCGCAATTTTTCGCTCGGTTTCCATGTCGCCGATTTCGGAGAATCCCGAGGTGATGATGACATTGTATTTGACGCCGCGGTCAGCGCAGCGCTTCACCGAATCCAGGACGAATTTCGACGGTATGGTGGTGCAAACCATATCGACCTGATCGTCGATGGCAGCAATATCAGGATATGCCTGCAGACCCAGCACATCGCCGCCGGCGGGGTTTATCGGGTATACCTTGCCCTTGTAGCCGCTGGCTATAATATTTTTCACCACGGTATGGCCTATTTTTTTCGGGTCCTTTGAAGCGCCGACAACTGCAATAGTGCGCGGCTCAAACAGCAACTTGATATCGTTCATAATCCAGCTCCCATCACATGTCCTTGAATACCAGTTTCAGTTCATATACGCCTTCACTTCTGCGTTTTTCTATGTCAAATCCGCCCTTTTCAAAAAGCCGCATCATGGGCTTGTTCTCCACAAGCACCTCAGCGGTGAAGCCGAGCAGGCCCTGGCGCTTTGCAAGATAGGTCACATAGGACAGCAGCTCCGTGCCGATTCCCTTGGCCTGATACTGGTCGCGCACCACGACGGCTACTTCCGCTGTATGGGAATTAGGATCAATACCGTACTGGGCAATACCGACAATCTCTTCGGATTCGGCTTCCCCCACAACCGCAAGAATAATCAATTCCTGGGTGTAGTCGATAACGACAAAATCCTGCAGCCGCTCATGGGGCATATCCTGTCGCTTTGAAATAAAACGGCGGTACAGGCTGCGGTCGGAAAGCGAGTAGTAAAAATCCTTCACCATGGGCTCATCGCTGATCTTGACGGGCCGTAAAAGAACGGTGAATCCCGAGGGCGTGGTCCGCCAGGTTTCCAGGCTCTCGGGATATTCGCCGCGCTTGCCGGGTATAAACGCCTGGTCTTTGTAAATAAGGCCCAGGCGCTTTGCCTCATCAATAAGCCACGGCCGGAACTTCGGATGCGCGATACCGATAAGGTCCATGGCGCGCTCCCGGATATTCTTGCCGTGGAGATAAGCGATGCCGTATTCGGTTATGACATAGTGAACGTCGCCGCGTGTCAGCGACGTACCGGATCCCTCCTCCAGAAGCGGCACTATGCGGGAATGCAGACCATCGTTGGATGTGGAGCGAAGAGTGAGGATGGTTTTACCGTTGGGGGAGAGAGCTGTACCACGCATAAAGTCTGCATGCCCGCCTATGCCGCTGTAAAAATATTTTCCTATTGCTTCGGAGGATGACTGCCCGGTCAAATCTATCTGCAGGGCCGAGTTGATGGCCACCATGTTGTCGAAGCCCGCTATCGTCAGCGGATTATTGGTTACATCGATGGTCTTGAATTCGATCTCGGGATTGTCGTGAATATAGTCATAGGTCTCTTTGGTACCCATGCAGAATGAGGCTACGGTCTTACCTCTGCCGTACTTCTTCTGCGAATTGTCGACGACGCCCGCCTTCATGAGCTCGACGATGCCGTCGGAAATCAGCTCGGTGTGAATGCCGAGATGCTTCTTGCCGCTCAGGCTTGCCATAATGGCGTTGGGCATGGCTCCGTAGCCGACCTGTATGGTGTCGCCGTCCTGGACAATGCGCGAGACATATTCTCCAATTTTTTGGGCAATGTCATCAGATACGCTGGGCTTGAACTCCAGCAGCGGCTCGTCATACGGAACGATGTAGTCGATGTCGGAGACATGGATAAAGGTATCTCCATGCGTCCGGGGCATGCATGAATTTGACTGCGCAATGACAAGCGAGGCCTGCTCGACGGCGGCTTTCACGATATCGACGCTGATCCCCAAACTTACATAGCCATGCTTGTCGGGAAGGGATGTCTGAATAAGGGCGATATCGAACTTGACGATGCCGCTTGCTATCAGTGCCGGGACCTCGGAAAAAAACAGGGGCGTATAGTCGGCAAGGCCCTTGTTGACGGCTTCGCGGGAATTGCTTCCGACAAAAAAAGAATTGAGCCTGAAATTGCGCTTGAATTTTTCATGGGCATAAGGCGCGACGCCCATGGTCCATACATGGAACACCTCGGTGTCGAAAAAAGCCTTGGGGTTTTTGTCGACATAGTCTGAGAGCGCCTGCACCAGGTACTGCGGCTCGCCGCAGGCCGTGCCGATGAATATCCGGTGGCCCCGGTGAATATGCTTGAAGATGTCGTTCAGAGAAGCAAACTTATCCGTGTATGACTTCTTCAGCTCATCAAAGTATGGCCTTCTGTTTTCAGAAAACATAATGACCTCGTCGGTAAAAACGCTCAGCATTGTTTTTCCGTCAGTCCGCGCTGCTGGTGTGCGCCGGGGCATTTACTTCAAGCAGCCTCTTCAACGCCTCTTCAATATCTTTCGTCGTAAAAGGCTTTTCAATAAAATCATCGATGCCGATTCCCCCGGCCCGGATCGCCACCTCGTCATTTGCATATGCCGTAATGAAAATCCGCAGCGCTTCGGGCTGCAGCTCGTACAGCCGGAAAAAAAAATCAAGCCCGTTCATGCGGGGCAGCTTATAGTCGCAGATAATGACATCAAAGGGTTCTTTTTTTAAAAGCTCAAGGGCTTCCTCGGCGCTTTCCAGCGTTACGAAAGCCAGCGTTTTCTTTTTAAAATAATACTCCAGCGAACTGCGGATGTACTGGTCATCGTCAATCAGCAGAATTTTCGCTTTTTTTAAAAGATCGCACAGTTCCACGCCTTGCTCTCCCCTGTTCTGTTTTTCGGCCACCCATGAGAGTGCTTTCGCTCAACATAATTGCAGGAAGAGTGCCATTGTACTCAAATAAATTTTAGCATGGAAAATCTTATAGTTACTTATTTAATTAAAAATTTCAGGTTTATTTTCAAATCACTAAAGGCCAAATGGCCATTTGGCCAGATGCAAATTGACCAGAAATCATGCTGGTATTGCATGCAGATCGGTTGCCAGTCCGCCGTAATAACACACCCCACCTCAAGCGGACGGAGTTTTAAAGACAGTTCGTCATGCCGGACCTGATCCGGCATCCAGACAGTATGGTACCCGAACGCACCATTGTCGGTCATGGCACGGGTTGTGGGGTTGCTATGCCTACGGGGCGTAAAATCTGGCGGCTGATGTGATTTTGTAATTTGATTATCGGTGCGCACAGCGCACCCTACTAACTGTCCGAAACCACTTTTTATATGTCGGAGCACCTACGGCGTTTAATAAAGCAGGAAAAGAAGGTTGGTTATTGAATGGCTTTTTCGCAAGAAGTTTTGAGCGCAGCGAGCTTTGTCTGAACGACATCCCACACAATCTGCCTGTTTATACCGAAATACTCATGCGTCAGGATGTTTCTCAGCGCAATGATCTTATTCCACTGAATGTCCGGCAGAAAATTTTTCACATCAATTGGCAAATTGCGGGCAGCCTCACCGATGATCTCAAGATTGCGGACAACCGCGTCAACGGTTTTTTGATCCTCCGAGAAGGAATCAAAATCCATTCCGGCGACATACGTAAAAATCCTGTTTATTGATTCCAGAATATCATCAAGATACAGCTTGCTATCTCTAGGCATAGATGATCTCACTGGTCACATAGGGAATGAGTCTGGGCTTGAGGGCATCGGAGAGCACAAGGTCGACAGGAGATTCAAAAAGCTCTTCAAGGTAAAATTTTAAGTCCATATAGTTGTCAAAGGTGGGATGAGACAACTCGACAAGCAGATCAATGTCGCTTTCAGGCAGCGCCGCGTTACGGGCATAAGAACCGAACAGTCCGATTTTAGCAACCGAGAACCTGCGTGTCAGTTCCGACCTGCGTTCACCCAGTATTTTTAGTATCTTTTCTTTGCTGCTCATAAAACCGCCCACAATGAACTACTTAAAGAAGTATAGTCATGATGAAAGGGCTGTGTCAACACAAACAAATCCTCTGCATCTGCCGAAACGATATCTGATACGCAACTATGTGAACACCCGGGTATATATCTTGCCGAGCACCTGCAGAATGGCCTGTGCAGCCCCTGCATCTCAGGCAAGGTCTTTCAGCTTTTTGCGCTTGTAGCGGTAGGCATAGTAGGTCATGCCAAGCAACTGTGCGGCTTTCATCTCATTGCCTCCGGCCTTGTGAAATGCCTGCCGTATATACTCCTCTTCAAGGGCTTCGAGATCGACGCCTTCATCAGGCAGCACTAACGGCGATGCTGTTTCCATTTCCTTCTGCTGCACAGGCTGAGAGGACCCGGGCTGCATGCCCAGATCAGCCAGTTGAAGCAGGGGGCCTGCGCCCACCAGCACGCCCCGCTCAATCATGTTTCTCAGTTCCCGGACATTGCCTTTATACGTGCAGCCCAGCAGAAACTGCTCAGCATCGGGAGCAATGCCGGTAAATCGCCTGCCATGCCTGGCGGTAAATTCCGCAAGAAAATAGCGGGCAATGGGCAGTATATCATCGCGGCGCTGATCAAGGGCGGGCAGAGACACTTTGATGACGGCAAGCCGGTAATACAGATCCTCGCGAAACTGTTCCTGGCTGATCATTTTTTCAAGATCGCGATTCGTGGCCGATACCACCCGCGTTTTGACCGTCAGCTTCTGGGAACTGCCCACGCGGTAATACTCGCCGTCCTGCAGAAAGCGCAGCAGCTTTGCCTGCGCACCGGGGCTGAGATCGCCGATTTCATCAAGAAACAGCGTGCCTTCTGCCGCCTCCTCTATCAGCCCCTTCTTGCCTCCGGGCATCGCGCCGCTGAAAGCGCCCTTTTCATAGCCGAACAGCTCGCTTTCGATCAGTTCTTTGGGTATAGCCGCGCAGTTGATGGCGATAAACGGGCCGCCGAAATTGGGGCTTTTGTAGTGTATCGCCTTGGCTATCAGCTCCTTGCCCGTGCCGGTCTGGCCGAGGATTAGAATGGGCGTATCGGCGCTGCGGGCCACTTTTTCGACAAAGTCCATGACATCCTGAATGACATTGCTCTCGCCGATGAAGCAGGGCACGTTTTCACGAAGAAACTGCTCCTGCAGCGCCTGGATCTCCTTGCGCATGCGGATTGATTCAAGGGCATTGCCGATGCTGACCCTGAGCGTGTCAAGCTGCAGCGGCTTCACCACATAGTCGTAGGCCCCGGCTTTCATGGCGGCAATGACCGTATCGATGCCGTCAAATGCGGTGATCATGATGACCAGGGCATCAGGGTGCAGCTTTTTTATCTCCTGCAGGGCGGAAAGTCCGCTCATGCCCGGAAGCCCTATATCCAACAGCACCAGATCGGGCCTGTCCTGTGTTATCTCGCCCAGGGCATCCTCAGCGCAGGAAAAAGCCCGTATCAGGTACATTTTTTTCAAGCCGGCGACAACAGAGGATCGAATGCTCTGCTCGTCGTCAATTATGTAAAGCGAAAATGCAACAGCGCTCATGGCGATGCTCCTGACGGCAGGCGTATCTCAAACAGCGCCCCGCCCCAAACCGATTTGCCTGCGGTAATCCGGCCCCGGTGATCCGCCACAATACGGCGGACAATGGAAAGTCCGATGCCGGAGCCATCCTTCTTGGTAGTATAAAAAGGGTCGAAAATCGTATCGTACTGCTCAGGAGGTATGCCGCAGCCAGAATCGCTGAACTGCACCACCACAAACTGCTCTTCGGCAAAAGTCCTGATGGAAATGCGGCGCTCGCCCGGCGAGCTTTTGAGAGCCTCCGCGGCATTGGTTATCAAATTAAGCAGCACCTGCTCCATCTGCTGCACATCGATATGCACGGGCTGCAGGCCGTCGGCAAGGTCTGTTTCAACGGCAATATCGGACTTGCGAAGCATCACCATAGTGAGCTTCAGCGCGTCCTGTATCGGAGCGTTGATGCCGGCCATATCAAAGCGCGGGGTGCCGGGCCGGGCAAAGTCGAGCACGCCCTTCACAACCGATTCAATTTTTCCTGCGGCAGCCTGGGCCTGGCTGATCAAACTGCGAATATCGTCGGAGCTTTCAGCATCCTCGAAATTTTCACGGATTGAGTCAAGAAAAATATTGATACCCGAAAGCGGATTGCGTATCTCATGGGCAATGCCTGC
>JAFGCP010000016.1 GCA_016932595.1 Deltaproteobacteria bacterium | reverse complement strand
TGGCGGATCCCGCGCCCGAGCTGATAGCAAGGGGCAGACAGCCGAGTACAAAGGCCATGGAGGTCATAACGATGGGCCTGAAGCGCTGTCGCGCCGCTTCTATGGCGGCCTCGGCAAGGGGCATGCCGCTCTCATGTTTATTAAGGGCGAATTCCACTATCAGGATCGCGTTTTTCGCGGAAAGCCCGACGAGCGTCACCAGGGCTATCTGGAAATACACATCATTCGGGAGGCCCCGCAGCCAGACAAGGGTAATGGCCCCGAACATGGCAAACGGAACGCTGACAAGCACGACCAGCGGCAGGCTCCAGCGTTCATACTGCGCCGCAAGAATGAGAAAAACCACGATAAGCCCCAGTATGAAAGCAAAAAGCGAGGCTCTGCCGGCAAGCTTTTCCTGATAGGAGCTGCCGGTCCAGGCAAGCGTATAGCTCTCTGGCAGCCTCTGCAGGCTGAGCTCCTCAAGGGCCAGCAGGGCCTGGCCGGAGCTGTAGCCGGGGGCCGGCGCGCCCACGATTTTTCCTGCGGGGAACACATTAAAGCGCTCCACGATATCAGGCCCCACTCTTGGCTCAAGCCGCACAAGCGACGAAAGGGGGATCATCTGCCCTGAGGATGACCGCACGAATACCTCGCGCAGATTTTCCGGCAGGGTGCGGAACGGCGCTGCCGACTGCATCATGACCCTGAAGGTGCGGCCCGATTTATTGAAGTCGTTGATATAGTAGGCGCCGAAGGTGGACTGCATGGTGGTAAAAAGCATGTCTTTTGAAACGCCCAGGGCATAGGCCTTTTCAAGGTCCGCCTCCGCTATGTACTGCGGGGTGGCCGCGCGGAAGGTGGTGGCAATGCGCCCGATCTCGGGCCGCGCCATGGCGGCTTTTATGAGGCGCTGTATCTCCCCGGCAAGGTGGCTGCTGTCGCCCTCGCCGCGATTCTGTATATAGCCCTCAAAGCCGCCGGTCAGGCTCATGCCGAGTATGGGCGGCGGGCTGAAAACAATAAACCGTGCGTCAGGTATGCTCGCTTCGGCCTGCCGCATGAGATCAGCGGCAATTGCCTCGGGCGTCTGGTCGGCAGAGCGCTTTTCCCAGCGCAGCGTATTCATGAATGCCGAGCCCGCATTGTTTTTCATGGCCCCCGAAAGCATGTCGAAGCCCGCAAATGTCTGAATGCTGTCCATCAGGGGATGGGACAGTACGATTTTTTCGAAAGCGTCCATAGCGCGCTCGGCACGCTTGAGCGATGCCCCTTCGTCAAGGGCTGCAAAGGCAAAAATTTTTGACTGATCTTCATTGGGCACGAGGCTCCCCGGCACGCGCAAAAACAAATACAGCGTAAGGCCCGCCATCAAAACAAGGCAGATGAGCGCAGCCGGTGCATGGTGAATAGCGGCCGTGGCCAGCCGGGCATAGCGGCCCGTGCACCTGACAAACCAGGCGTCGAAGCGCGCCAGGATTCCTGTGCCGGTTTCATCACCGGGTATCAAAAGAATCGCGGTCAGGGCCGGGGTGAGCGTGAGAGCGACAAGACCCGAAATAATCACCGAAATGCTGATGGTTATCGCAAACTGCCGGTACATGGTGCCGGCAAGGCCCTGCATGAAAGCTACGGGCACAAAAACGGCGCAGAGCACCAGCACGATGGCGATGATGGGACCGGTGACCTGCTCCATGGCCTTGATCGTCGCTTCGCGCGGGGGAAGCCCTTCCGAGCGCATGATGCGCTCCACATTTTCAATCACGACGATTGCGTCATCTACGACAATGCCGATCGCGAGCACAAGGCCGAACAGGGTCAGGGTATTTATTGAAAACCCGAAAGCATACATGCCCGCAAAAGCCCCTATTATGGACACCGGCACGGCAAGGCAGGGGATAAGGGTCGCGCGCAGGCTTTTTAAAAATATGAAGACGATGAAAAAAACCAGCAGCACCGCCTCAAAAAGCGTTATGACCACCTCCTTAATGGAGATGCGCACAAAGGTCGTGGTGTCATGAGGAATGGTATAGACCACGCCCGGCGGAAAGCGCTTCTTTAATTCTTCCATGCGCGCCATAATAGCGTCGGCGGTCGCAATGGCATTGGCTCCTGATTTGAGGTTGATGACAATCGGCACGGACAGGTTGCCATCCTTCTTGCCCGTAAATTCATAGGTCAAAGCCCCCAGCTCGACTTGTGCCACATCTTTCAGACGCAGGCTGCTGCCGTCGGCATTTGAGCGCAGGATAATATTGCCGAACTGCTCGGGGCTGTCCAGGCGCCCCTTAACGATCAGAGAGTACACCCGGCCCGTGTCATCCCCGACAGGCGGCTGGCCGAGCTTGCCCGCGGCATACTGCATATTTTGGCTGCGCACGGCCGCGGCGGCATCCGCCGCCGTCAGGCCGAGCTGCGCCATCTTATCGGGCTTAAGCCAGATGCGTATCGAATAATCGCGGGCGCCGAACATCCAGACGCCCCCCACGCCGGGGATGCGCTTGAGATCATCGATTATGTTTATAAGGGCATAATTGCTCAAATAGGTGGTGTCATAAATGCCGCCCGGCGACATGAGAGTCACTGCCATAATCACCGTAGGGGATTTTTCTTCAATGGTGATACCGAATCTGCGCACATCTTCCGGCAGCGTTGGCAGAACCGTCTGCACACGGTTATTGACGTCGATGGTCGCCTGATTGGGGTCTGTTCCGACGGCAAAGGTCACGGTAAGATCAAGCTTGCCATCGCTTGAGGCGAGCGAGTTCATGTAGATCATGTCATCAACGCCGTTTATGGCCTGCTCAAGGGGGGCTGCCACGGTTTGCGCGACCACCTCGGCGCTGGCGCCGGTATAGTCGGCCCGGACCGATACCGCCGGGGGAACAAGATCGGGATACTGGGCTATGGGAAGCCCTATGAGGGCTATGCCTCCGGCCAGAATAATCAGCAGCGAAATAACACTTGCAAAAATAGGCCTGTCGATAAAAAAACGCGAAATCATGAGGCCCCCTTATTTTGCCGCAGCAGCTGGCGCCTGCTGCGCTTCAGGGTTTGCTTCGCGCACCATAGCGTCGGGCTGCACTTTCATTATGCCGGCCGTAATAATGCGCTCCCCGTCTGCCAGGCCCGAGGAAATAACGCTCTGCCTGCCGATGGCCAGCTGCTCGGTGACCTGCCGCATCTGGGCTTTCATGTCCTTATCAACGACATAAACCGAGGCGCCCTGCTGGGTCGTAAAAATTGCCTGCCGGGGTATGAGCACCACATTTTTCAGCTTCAGCCCTTTTAGACGCACGCGCACAAACTGGCCGGGCATGAGCCCGGCTGCGGGATTCGGAAGCTCAACTTTTGAGCGCACGGTCGCGGTCTTCGGGTCTTCCGTGCTGTCGGTAAAAATAATCGAGCCCGGCTCCGGGTGCAGCTTTCCGTCGGGGTAGACTATCGTTACTTCCTGTTTACCCTCGGGCCGTGAAAGAATGCCCTTTTGCTGCAGCTGCCGCAGCATGGCATAGTCTGAGCCGGGAAGGGAAAAATTGACATACAGGGGATCTACCTGCACCATGGTGGTAAGCAGGCTTGCCTCGGCCGTTGTGGTAACAAGTGTTCCCACGGAACAGGACTCCTTGCGAACAATACCCGCTATGGGCGCATCGACTCTTGTATAGGCAAGCTTCACTTCAGCATCATGGAGATTTGCACGGGCTACCTGCAGGTCCGCCGTTGCAGCCTTAAAAGCCATTTCCGCCTCATCCTGCTCTTTTTCGCTGACAGCGTCCTCCTTAAAGAGCGCTGCGGTCCGCACATGCTCGCGTCTTGTTCGCTCAACCTGGGCCTCGGCCTGCGCTAGAACGCCGCGGGCCCTCTCAAGGGCGATCTTATAGGGCACGGGGTCTATCTGGAAGAGCTGGGCGCCCTGCTTCACGAACTGGCCCTCCTCAAAGATGCGCTTCTCCAGGATGCCTCCCACGCGGGATCGTATCTCCACTTCGAGAAAGCCTGCGGTCTGGCCGACGAACTCAGGCTCCCAGTCAGCCTCTGCGGCTTTAACATTCATAATTTCCACAACCGGCGGAGGCGGGGCTTTTTTTGATTGGTCAGAGCTGCATGCAGCCACAGCAAAAAGACAGAGCATTAAAAAGCTATACTTTACTGACCATGAAACAGATGAACTATGCATGTCTACCCTCATTATCTGGAAAAAAAACTTACAGACGAAAACAAATACGATACGTATCGTTTTGTTTATCATTATAAAGAGATAAAATCAAGTCACAAGTACAGAGCGGGGTGTTTCAAGGCTGTTCCCGGAAGGCGGTTTTGAGGTGGGGCGAAAAAACTATTCAAAAAACCTGGGGGTCAAAAAAACGGGCAACGGTGAAGCTGAAAAGCCTTGCCCCTACTTAAACTTGCTGAAAACATCTTCCTGCAGCAGGGATTCAAATTGAATACCGCCCACCAGGCCTAAACGGTTTCTGTACTTTATTTTCAGCTCGCCCCTGACGGAAAGCTGCTGAACCGTTCTTGGCACCATAAGATCAAGAAAAATAGGGACCTTTGCTTTCAGAAACTCATATACCGGAAACAGCACTGCCGCTCCGTTGCGGCTGAGATTAATAACCGTACAGTCCTGATATTTCGTGCTTTGGTTTTTTATAAAATACTGCGCCGGTATTTGAACAGCTTCCCGGGGCCATTTACGCCGGTTGCCTTTAAATTCCTGTACCATTTTAGAAGCCTCTCCAATAAAAAAACCCGCTTTTATAACAATTCATGCGCATCGTGCCGGTTTACTGCGCAATCATAGTATTATACCCCCATCGACAGCCAACCTGCAAGCCGAATTTCCGGGCAACTTTTCATCACAGAACCCGGCAGAAAAAAAAGTCTCACCGTACGCTTCGCCTTGATCACTGGGGGTGGCAAAATTTGCTTTCATGGCAGCATTTTATCGGGCCGCCGGAGCTTTTCCGGCAAATAGGTTTCAAGCACGTAGTTGAGGCCGCGGGCGGCGAAGGCCTGCTGCTCAACGCGCACGCCCATTTTTACCATGTCCTGCAGCGCATGTATCCAGGGCTTGTTGTCCTTGAAGAAGGGATCATTTTTAATGGCGTCCTGCGCGCGCTTTTTGTCCTTGTCTTCAAGGGGGTGCGTCGGCAGGCTGTAGTCGCGAATGTCCTGCGGCGTCACACCGATGAGCTTTGCATGGGGCACGCAAAAAAATTCACTGATATGGGCGGCATTGCCCGAACCCACTTTCATGGTGCGGTAGATATTGCAGTAGCCGTAGGGGTCGCCATCGGTGAACACATACACGGGCAGCTTGCAGGCATCGGCAAGCAGCCGTACAAAGCGCCGGTTTGCCCGCGTAGGCACGCCTCCCATGGCGGTTATAATGCACTTGCCGTCGCGCCAGTAGGCATGGCCATTCAAGCGCTCAAACAGGGCTGCGGTTTCAACCGCCAGCACGAATTTTGCTTTGGTGCGGAATTCAAGGCCTTCGACCCGGGAGGGAATCGAATAGCTGCCGCGGCCGAAAGCCGTACAGTCGATCTCGATGCGCCTGCCTGTTGACGGATCGATATCGATGACGATCAGCTCGCCTGCCACCGAGCCGTTCTGCTCGGCTGGAATAAAGCCCAACTGCTCGCGGTTGACGCCCACCATGGCCTCCATGTCGTCCATGATGGCGTCCGACTCATCCTGCTCCTTGAACGCTGCCGGGCCCCAGCCCGCGCTGCCCGGCTCACTGCCGCGCTTGGCTGAGCCCTTGGCTGTATAATAGACCTCTCTTTTTGAGGCAAAGTCGTCGGTCTCGATCAGGTTCTTGGAGAATGCCATCATGCGCACGCTCTGGGCAAAAGGCTTTACGGTCTGATAGGAGAGCGTGCGCTTGCTCACCTTGTCACCGATGGTAAAGAAACCCTTGCGCGGGGAAAAGGTCACATTGGAAAGGCCCCGTATCGGCACGCGCAGCGAAGGCCTGCGACCGTTTTTAATTTCGCCGTAAATATCATTAGCCTGTCCGGTAAGCTTTTTCATAGCCGGCGACCGCGAGAGATCAAGGGAGGTAGAGCGTTTTTTGGCCGTGCTTTTTTCAGGCTTCTTTGCCGCGGGCTTTTCCGTTGTCTTTTTTGCCATTACAAC
>JAFGCP010000015.1 GCA_016932595.1 Deltaproteobacteria bacterium | reverse complement strand
TCCAGGAGAAACTTCGGCTTAAAGAGAAGGGCCAGGACCGGCACTAAAAATATGGCTCCAAGACAGTTAAAGAAAAGTATGACGGCAAGCATGACCCCCATTTCCGACTGAAATTTAAGGGGCGACAGAGCCCAGACTAAAAGGCCGAGAATTAAGGTGCCGGCAATATAAAAAATTGATTTTCCATACGTTTGCACAGTTCGTATCAAGGCTTCCTCAAGAGTCACGGAAGCCCCCATTTTCTTTTCTTCATACATGCGGGCAAGAAGATATATCCCGTAATCAACGCCCATGCCTATGCCGGCTGATGAAACAGGCAATGTTGAAATAGAAAGACCGATGCCATTTATGGCCATATAGGCAAAAGCCATAAAATTAGAGAGAATAACCGGAATGGTCAAAATAAGGCCGGCTTTCCATGAGCGGAACTGGATTGTGCAGAACAGGAAAACTGATGCCAGGGCGAGCAGCAGTGTCTGCAGCTGCTTTTGGGCAACGGTCTCATTGATAGCCGCCTCCACGCCGATGACACCACCTGCCAGCTGATATTTCACATTTCCGTTTTTATCAAGCTTGGATTGTTTTTCTATAAACTCTTTTGCTGAAGCAATCGCCTTCTGTATGGTCGGGCCTGTCTTGTCCTTATAGTACATTACGATATTGGTATACTGGTCATTATAGTCAATATAACGATCCGTATCGCCCGGTGCGCCGGCGCTTTTCAGCCACTCGAATATCTTGAGCGTTTCCTTATCTGTGTCGGGAAACCCGTACCAGCGGGGGTCATTGCCGTGGTTTGCTTTTGTCAATCCCAGTATCGGCAAAACGATCGTCTCCCCGCTGACAGCTCCTGAGGTACGGAACATATGCCGGGAAAAGCTGTAAATATCCATGAGGACATCCACGGAATTCAAGGCGAACTTTTTCTCGCCGCTCACGATGATCGACAACGGATTTATGAGCGGATGGCTTTTGTTAATTCTCTCGCTGTCCTGATTATATCGCGATGAGGGATACAGAAGATTGGAACCGACGTGGGCATCGCCCACTATTAAGCGCTCCGACCAGTACCAGGAAAAGACAAGCATACAGCACACGATGGCCAGTACCAGCCCTTTGCCTTTTCCTGTTATAAGCCACGGCCCCAGCCAGTTTCCGAAGCGGTTATCATACCCGGTCCGGTTTTTTTCTTTTTCGCGTTCCTGTGCCATACGCTTTACTGCTCGCTCAGAAACCGGTGCATAGGTCAGCAGTATGGGGGTCAGGATCAGTCCCACAATAACGGTAATAACAGACCAAAAGGCGCAGGCGATTGCTATGTTCTGCAGCACAGGTATCGGCACAATGGCTATGATGGCTATACCCATGGCATCGGTTATGACACTTGTCAGGCCGGGCAGAAACATATGCTCTATCAGCGTCCGGGCGCCTTTCATGCGATCTCCGTGCTGCGAGTACTCCTCATAAAATCTGTTATACAGCTGGTGGGAATGACGAAAGGCCATTAGAGAAATGAGAAACGGCAGCACGAAAACAAGCGGGTCAAGGTTGAGGCCCAGCATGCCCATGAACCCAAGGCCCCAGATTGCCGATATAACACCCGTTGCAGGCACCATGATAGTTGCCCATAAAGAACGGTAGGCCAGAAACAAAAGAACAGGAATAAGCAGGACCGTTCCTAATAAAACAAGGTTAACCTTATCAACCAGATGACCGATGGTCCCAATGTGCATGGGATAACCCACTATCGACAGAATGTGGTTTTTGTCCTCGGCTGCAGAGCGGATTTTATTCAAATCATTATAAATAACTTCATAATCAAGCTTTTCTTCGAGAAAGCTGGCAAGAATCAAAGTTTTTTTCAGGTCCAGGGACACCAGACCTCCATAATATTGCGGGCTGGCCCAGATTGCGTTTTTCAGTTTTTCCATGTCCGCATCGGTTTTGGGAATATTGGGCCACATCAAAGGTTCCGACGTAAAACCATAGCTGGTCACTTTAAAATCCATCATTTTGCTCTCGGCAATTGAAAGAATTTTAAAGCGGTCGATTCCTTTAAGTTTTCTGAGCTGGTTTGATATATCCTTCACTTTCTGGAGGGTGGCCTGGTTGAAAAGATCACCGTCCTTTACCTCAAGCAGCATGACAAGCTGGTTGGCGCCGCCAAATAGTTTGCCGAATTCCTGGTTAATCTTTATGTAAGGATGCGTCTGAGGAAGCAGGGCATTAAAATCCGTAGAAATTGATAGCTTGGTACAAAAAAAGGCAAAAATAACAGTTGGGATAAAAACCGCTACCAAAACGGCAAGGCGGTATTTTAAAATCTGTTCAGCAAATTTTTTCATACATCTAATTCCTGTTTCATTTTTTTATATTTATTTTATTTGATATCATCAATAACAGTGCCGGAGACCGTCTTCCACGTGCTCCCGCCATCTTCGGATCTCAAAATTGTCCCGGACATGCCAACCACCCAGCCATGATTCTCATCAGTAAAAACCATATCCCTGAGCCAGTTCCTGGTCTTAATAGAAGCATCTACTCGTATCCAGGTTGTGCCGCCATCTGTGGAACGAATATATTCTCCTCTATCTCCGATCGCCCAGCCCTGCATGCCATGTACCGATAGACTGTAAAGAGCAAATTTTGCGACTGTCACGACTTTATTCCAGGTGGCGCCCCCATCGTCAGTTCGGATAACAGTGCCATCCATGCCGGCTGCCCAGCCTCGCAGGGGCGAAACAAAATAAACACTGTAGAGGGAAGGGGGGGGCGGCGGAAAATCAAAGTCGTCTTCTTTTGGGATAATATCCTGGCAGATTTGCTCTACCCATTTCTGCCCCCCGTCTTCTGTGTGATATATTTTCCCATATTCTCCGACAACCCATCCTCTTTGAGCATCTATGAAAAAAACGCTGTTATAGTATCTGTCCTCGCCAAAACCCTGGGCGACCCATGTTTTCCCGCCGTCAGTAGTATGCAGGATCGTGCCCATAGTACCGACGGCCCAGCCGGTTTCATGATCGATAAAACAGATATCAAACAAGCGCTCCTGGCTTCCGGTGTTTTGCTGAGCCCATGTTTTCCCGCCATCTATTGTATGCAGGACTGTGCCCTGCCTGCCGACTATCCACCCGGTGGTTGAGTCAATGAAAAAGGGTTTATAGAGATCGGTACTGCTTGGCGCTTTTTGATATTCCCAGTTCGCCCCCCCATCGCTGGTGTGAATGATTAGCCCTTCGTAGCCGGCAATCCAGGCATTACTCGTTCCATAGGCGCCAATTCCGAAAAGATTTTCACGGGTCACGGTCTTGGCCTTATACGCCTTTTGTTCCGCCGGCTTTGAGCAGGCAGCAATGAGCACAAGGGCGATTAATCCGAGCAGGTGATATGGTTTCATTTTTTTCATCTGTCGCCTTAGTGAAGGGTCTTGTTGTAAAAGCATTTTAGTGCCTCGTTTTATTGTAAAGTAATACGCTTTGCCCGGTAATGAAATAGAAATTAATTAATAGCAAAATGATAGTATTAAACTATCATAAATTCTTTCTTAAACTAACGTCTAAACACCATCAATCATGTGCCCGCTTGGGGGTTTTTCAACTTTATCCTGCTGTAAAGAAACCAACAAGAGCGTCATAGTGTCCACAGGAGATGTTGTAAATTTGGGGGGCTGGGGGGGGGATCAAAGCATAGCTGAAGAGAAAAATAATACTCATGCGAGATAGGTGAAACTTTATTTTGAGACTTGCGCAAATGATTGAGTCAACATATAAGGACATATCTTCATCATAATTTTTATTGACACCTATACTCCCGGTTTTTGATGCCTGAACATGATCGTATGCAGGAAAGTCATCGGCAGAAAAAGGATTCCAATATGAGCGAGACATCAACTGAAAGAGGCTTTAATTTCAGATCTTTTATATCCCTTCTGGAAAAAAGGGGCGATCTCATCCGCATACAACAACACATTGATCCGAAATTTGAGCTGCCCGCTGTTTTATGGAAGCTCCAGGAGCAGGGCAAAGGGGCAGTATTTGAAAACGTGCATGGCTCCCCGTTTTCCGTGGCCGGCGGCCTTTTCCCGCGAATGGAGCGGCTGGGTCTGGCCCTTGGTATCACTCCGACAAGAGAATTCATAACCATGCAGGATACCGGCTATCTTGATGCTGCCCTTGCCAGGCCCCTGCCCTATAGAAGCGTCGAAACCGGCCCGGTTCAAAAAGTGCTACGAATCGGCTCTGATATTGATGTAAAAAAACTTCCGGTGCCGAGCTTTTATGAATATGACAGCGGCCCTTTCGTGACCGGCGGCATAGGCATTGTCCGCCACACGGACACCGGAAAATTAAATGCCGGCATCTACAGAATATTAGTTTTGGGCAGGGATCTGATCACCATCAATGCGGGAGCCAACAGCGATCTGTCCAGAATCTACAGGGCGGCTCAGGGCAGACATGAAAAATTATCCATTGCCGTGGCGATAGGAGTGCCCCCGGCTCTACTGGTGGCAGCTGCCAGCAAAACACCGAGGACTATTTCCGAATTTGATGTTGCCGGCGCGCTGAGAGGCAAGCCGCTGGACATGGTACAATGCAGGACCTGTGATCTGTTCGTGCCGGCAGATGCGGAGATTGTTATCGAAGGAGAGGTTGATTTCTCGCAAAGCGTCGAGAACATACTCGGTGAAGCGGGAGCGCAGTACCGCAGCAGAACCAATCCCGTGACACAAGTAACCTGCATCTCGCATCGCCAGGATGCAATTTTTTATGCCATTCATGCCGGGCCATCCCCTGAGCACCTGACGCTGGGGGCTTTCAGCATCATCGGCCTGAAAGCCGCCTTCATCGCTGCGGTAGAACAAAAATTTTCCGCGATTAAAGAAGCTCACCTGTATACCATCGGAGACGGGCTGCATCTTGCCGTTACTCTGAAAAAAAAAGAGTGTGATGCCGCAATGCGCCTGATCAGGGAATTTTTTGCCATGCCAAAAGGGTTTCATGTTATTTATCCGTTTATCAAACGACTCATTGTCGTTGATGCCGACATAGATATTTATACGTGCAGTGATATTGAATGGGCTGTGTGGAACCGCGTGCATGATGCCGAGCGCATAGTTCTACTTCCCGGTATGCCGGAAGAGCCTTCGGCAGGCGAGAGAAAGTCAATTCGAGTGGGAATTGACGCAACCGGAAACCCGCAGGATGCAGCCATGCTGAAAAAAGTCAGAAACCCCCTGCTGGAGAATATTATTCTTGAGAATTATCTTTAAACAACTGGCAGGATGGTGCGCAAGCCGCGCGCTGCGAACTGCATCTAATGCCATCCAAAAAATGTTTACTGCCGGAAGGAGCAAAGCCCATGTGCGATAAAACAGTATGTGCGCAATGCAAAAAAGTTGTCTGCACGACGCGAAACTACAGCCGGGGAGAGAAGCACTGCCCAACCATACATCGAGCCGCCGTTATAGAAGCGGCAAAAGCAGAATATGACAAGCCTGATATCCGAAACTTCGCTTACCAGGCAATGCTGCAGCATAATGAGGCCGTGCTGAGGTTGCCCGAAGGCGGCGCTGTGCCGCGAAATCCCCGGGTTGAGGAGGTAGCGCAATTTGCAAAAAAGATGGGCTATAAAAAACTTGGTGTCGCATTCTGCGGGGCACTCCGGGAAGCAGCGCAGATTTTGGAAGAAATTCTTGCAAACAGGGGATTCGATGTCGTGTCGGTATGCTGCACAGCAGGCGGTTTGCCTGTTGAAACAGTAGGCGTTTCAGAAAATGAAAAAATCGGCGGCCCTGGAACCTGGCAGTCAATGTGCAGCCCTATAACGCAGGCTGAAATATTGAATCATGAAGGAGTGGATTTTAATATCCTGGTAGGTCTGTGTGTCGGCCACGACTCATTGTTTTTCAAATACGCACAGGCCCCTACAACTGTATTGCTGGTGAAGGATCGGGTATTCGGCCATAATCCTATTACCGCATTGCATGAAGCGCATAGCTTTTACCGGTGGCTGCTGCGCAAGGAATAGCGCCATCTTTATTGTTCTGCGCTGTGGGAGGGTTGGTATATTTTAGAATTCCCCTTCAATCCTATGGCAGTTTATTGATGCGGAAAAATATGGCTGTGAACGAACTGTTGTAAAAGATGATTTTTATTTCATGGACCCGGGGCAAGGTTATGATGTCATGTGCGTTTTAAAAAAAGCCTAGCCGCACTTTGCCGCAGTCTGGCCCTTCTGACTTCCCAAAAATATACCGCGCCTCTAATTTTTTTCCTGCCTGCTGCTTTTTTTAACAAGCTGCCGGATCATGCTGTCACTGAGCATATCCTTAAACTTGATGCCGCTTATCAGATCATTGAAGCGCTGCTTAATCCACATGATTTCCGCCTCGGCAGCAATGCGCATGATCGTGTTCGGTATGGCTATCTCCATGACAATAACAGCCCCTCTCTGCAGGCTTTCAGCGCGCGGGAAAAGGGCTTTCGCACCGCTTGAGCTCAAATTGGCTATCCGGCATTCCTGATACTGCGCGGCCTGGCCCTTGATGCTGTAGGTGGCAGTAAGAGCGACATTGAAACGTTCATTGGCCCGCATCTTTGCATAGAGAGATTCCCCCATTTTTTCATTCCTCCTGTACTGTTTTAAAGCTTTACAAAAAATACACCCGAATCACCTATTCTCTTTTTGCGTATCCTCTTTTTCACGCATGATACTCTGCACGTACTTCATGGTCGCTTTCATAAGATGAGCTTTTTTGAAAGGTTTATTCACATACCCGTCATACAAGCCTTTGATCCGAGCATCTACCTCCTCACGTTCCTGACCTGAAATAACCACAATCGGAATATCTTTTACCGTCCTGTCATTTTTCAGGATAGCCGCCACCTCGTATCCGCTCAAAACCGGCATCTGTATATCAAGGAGTATCAAATCGAACAGGCATGTACGGGCCATCTCAACTGCTTCCTGCCCGTTAACCGCCTCGATCAGCTCAAAGTTGCAGTCCTCGTAAAACTCTTTGATCAGATCACGGATGACGACATTGTCATCGCCAATCAGGATGCGCGGCTTTTTACATTGTATAGTCATAGTAATTTCCAGGGTCAGCGCTCAATATATAGTTTAAAATCCATAGAGAGACAGCACGGTCTGTATGAACAAAACCCTGTGCCTCGTGCAATAAAAAACCCCTCCTGTGCGTAAGGAGAGGCCGGATGTGACATATGCTTTCACTACCGGCAGTCCCGCTGTCCTTGCATTTCAGGATCGGTAACTTTGCGACCTACTCTTACGAAGTAGTGTGCTCTTGTCGGTTTGGTTCCTTGAAAATTCTTTTATGTTCTAACAACAATATTATAATAGCAGAAGGACTCTTTTCTCCGTATAATTGCGCTCGCCATGCATAACGAAAAAATTTTTTTAATCAAACAGGCCCATCACCCATTTATTGACCGGCTTCAAAATACCGCTCCATTCAATAAGGCAGATAAGAATTGCGCATGCCGCGACAACCAGCCATTTCTGGATGCTGGTAAAAGCAGTGCTGCGCAGCAGCGCATAAATGCCGAGCGGCGGAAATGCCTGCAGGGAAAAGATGACTTTGGCGCGGTTGTTGTACCATTTTACTTTTTCTTCCATGAAAACTCCTGGTCTCGATTAAAAAAAACTGTCTGACTGCCGCTTTGTTGCACCGTACCTGCTAGAACGCAACCGCAGCAAAGCCATGCAAATAGTTCTTTGCAGCCCCTGGCGCACTCCGGCCTATAATGGGATCAAATTTCCCGGATTCATAATGCCGGCCGGGTCGATCTCCCGCTTCACGGCCTTGAGCTTTTCCGCATATGCTTCAGCACGGCTGTATACCATTTCAGCCCAGGGGCCATACGGACGATCAAATAAGGCCCCCTGATTCATGAGGTTCTCGCTTGCCTTAAGCCAGACACCTTTTACCCTCCCGGCCTCTTCAGCATTTTTCACATCGCAATGCAGGTCAAATTCACAGTGCAGAGCCCTGCCGCGCTCAAGGCAGAGCACATAAGCCCCGACCTCGTCTGGCTCATACCCGCCGGCGCTGCATGCATCCATTATTGCTGCTTCCATTGCAGCAATGTCCTGCAGCGGTGACTTGAAGCTCAGATCATGGACCGAGCCCCGGTAATTGAATTTTTTCAAAATCCCCCATGGGTAGAGCAGCTCATGGGCCAGCAATCCAGCCGCATCTTCCACCTGGGGAAGTGTCTCCTGCAACTCTATCTTCAGGGTGGAACAGACCTCTTTGAGTGCTTCCGTCTCATAGGCAATCTTTTCCTCGGGATACAGGGGACCTCCCTGAATGGAAAGTATTAAAACCCATGGCGGCAGTATTGACCGCAGCCGGTCAAAACCCGGGGAAGAAGCAGGAAAGGACGGAAATATTTCAGGAACCTTCCAATCGGGATTCAAAAGAGCCGCCAGGTTGAACCGGTTCAGCAGGAAGCACTCAAAGCCGATTTCTTTTCGCTGGATAGCGCGAAGGGAGGATATTGCCGCAGAGAGCTTCTCAAAAGTAAGAAAAAATATTTTGCGCTCTTTTATATCGGGCATGATATGCAGGCACATCTTCGTCATAATTCCCAGTGTGCCCTGCGCACCGGTCCACAGACGAAATATGAGATTGCGAACCGGCCCCATTGAGTTTCCCGGCTCACCCCCTGCCGACCACAACCCGGTTTTTAAAATTTCCCCGTCAGGCAGTACCAGCTCCGTGTCCATAATGAGGTTGTTGCCATACTCGAAGCTGTTTGCCGATAGCACCGGGTCACGTTCCAGGTAGCTGGTAAGCACCGACCGGTCCGGCGGCGCGCCAAAAGGGATCATGATGCGATAGCCCTTTTTTGATAAAAAATCCTGAAGCTGCTTATAGGTCACCCCGGGCTCGACCATAACAAACCAGTTTTCCTCGTCAAGGGTGAGTATTTTATTCATGCGGGAGAGGTTGACGATAATGCCTCCGCGCTTTGCCAGGGCAGCGCCATGCAGATTCAGGCCGGAGCTGTAGGGAATAAGCGGCGTGCCTGTTTCCTGTGCCGCTTTCACCACCTGCTGCACCTGCTCTACCGTGCCGGGAAAGACTATGCAGTCGGGTTTCACCCCCGCTTCGAAGGACTGGTCGCGGGCATAACATTCTCGAAGAGTTTCATTATCGATCACATTCGTTTCGCCAAATATTTCCATGAGTCGCTTTTTATCAATTGCCATACGTTCCATCCTTCATAAAAAATCGTGTTGAGGCAAAGGCGCCCCGG
The DNA here is from genome assembly GCA_016932595.1 of Deltaproteobacteria bacterium. Taxonomy (GTDB): domain Bacteria; phylum Desulfobacterota; class WTBG01; order CAIYCZ01; family CAIRTM01; genus CAIWCT01. The sequence continues at coordinate 5,910 of JAFGCP010000015.1, read as the reverse complement.
CTGTTCAGCCCTGCCGGGATGCTGAAGCCGGCGATACCGCGCTGCATTTCTATGCAGTTTTTCTGCTTGTAAGGGTTTTTATCTTTCCCAATATACTTGCCGTGCCGAGCAGCATTTTTGCAAGCACCGGATTCATGGCGACCAGCTTTTTCATCTTGTCAATTAGAGGCGTCATAAGCGGCGCCAGGGCATTGTATTCCTCTTCCGAAAAAATCTGCCTGCCCGGGCTGCTCACCCCGTTGGGGTCAAGGATCTTTCTTATTTTCCTGAAAAAAAGATAGGCATTGGGCCCCTGCTCGGGAAAAAATGAAGTCATGGGCTCCAGGGATATGCCGAATCCGATCGGCAATTTTTTCATGGAAATATTTCTTGCCATTCCGTAGAGCATAAAGGGCATACATTTTTGCAGGGCCTTGACATCCATCGGATCAGGATACATATCCGTTTCCGTCAGGTTAAAGCGCGCTGCGGGATCAACAGCGTAGAGGAACACCGTGTTATCTGCGCCGCCCCGGTCGGTCATATAGGTTTGCCCGAAAATACTGAGCGCGTCTTTCCAGATTTTTGTATGATGCTTTGCTATCTCAGGGGCCCCGCCGAAAAACACCCCGCCGGCATAGTTTCTGCGGTTCATCCGGTAGCCGGTTACATGCCGGGTAAAGTCAAGATTCCAGGGAGCCAGGGCGTACAGTACCTCGGGCTTATGGCTCTGCGACAGATAGGTCCCATGGTGCTTAGCCACAATTGCATCCAGCACCTTTTTTTCGTAGTCAATTTGCCGGTCTGACGTAATGCCGGCTGAAATAACATACAAATTCCAGTCGGGGAAAAATTTTTCCTTCACCCGCTTCTCCGTCATCTCCTGGGTCTGCGAGCAGTAATAGCTGTTGTACACGCCGGTCGCATTCAACCCGATGCCGATCCCCGAGTGTGCTATTGCCCTGAATGCGTTTATTTCCGAGTCGTAGTCGGGAAATTCCATCCAGAAGAGACGGTGCTTATCTGGTGGCGGCGCAGTATCAAATTCCGGCTTATGAAAATTTTGGATGCAGGGCCGTCCCGCAGGAGGCTCTGGCATATCAGCCCCTCCGACCCATGCGTGGAGCTTCACCGTTACTTCCACAATAATGCCTGCCGTTCCAAGGCTGCCCCGCACCAGTGAAAACAAATCAGGGCCTGGAGCATATTCCCAAAAATCTTTTACGCCGGCAATGGCGTTTGCCCCTGTTTTAAAAATTTCACCTGTCGGCAATACCATGGTCAGGCTTATGATGTTGCGGTCCAGCAGGCCGTATTTTTTGCTGGTCTGCCAAATGCCGGCAAAGGCCGCCTGTGAGGAGATTTTGCATAATGTTGTGGACAGGGGCGTGCCGCCGTTCCACAAACCAACTTTCGCTGCATCCGCTAAAACCTGCCCATAGTCGGCATAGGCTTCTACCGACGCCGTCATATTGTCTTCATCAATGCTGAGAACCCTGTTCATTCTGCTTAAATGTATGCATATGGTGGGCTTTGCATTTGTGGGCGTACACAGCATCTGACCGTTGGTAAAGGGAATAAAGGGGACCTTGTATTTGTTGGCGGTCCGCACAACCGCCTGAACCTCTTCAACCGTTGCGGGTAAAACAATGCAGGCATGCAGGCTCGTCGGGTCCTTCATGTGTTTCTGCAGGGTTGTTTTTCCCTCTATGGAGAGCTTGCTGTATGTCTCGAGAATGGCCCTGTCCCGGGTAATCCAGTCCTTGCCGACAATCGCTTCGAGTTCCCGGTAAACTTCAGACGGCAGTTCGGCAGGAATAATTTTCTTTTTTTCCATAGCATGTAACCTCAACTGATAAATTAACTGCGTTCGCAGTGTCTAGTTTTAAAAGCCCGGAAGACGCGCTGCCTCTCAACAGGGCTTCCTTGAAGCTTTTTGAAAAAATTCCAGCATCACCTTTCCGGGACCAAGCACCCGTACCGCTTCTATCGCGCCGCAGGCCACATGCTCCAGCGCTACAGGTTCGGACACGAGTAAAATATTATTATTTCTGAAATTTTTTATTAATGCAGGCAGATCATCAGTTTCCATTGAAAGCATAAACAGGCCGAGGTTTGGCGGTCGAGCCTCATCATCAAGCGGCACACCTTTCCGTGAAAATTCAATTAATTCCACCAGGGGGGCAGTGCTTCCCGGACTGTTTAAAAAAGCCATTCGCAGATCAGTCCCCTGCGGCAGACCGAGAACCTCGTCAACCAGGCCCCGGGGAAGCTGATGATCGCCCACCAGCTCAAGCCCCAGAACGTCCCTGTAAAAGCTGATTGCTTCTTCCATGGACTCAACGACCTGGGCGGAATCCATGATGCGCCCGTAGCGCCCGTCAAAATCCGGTTGTTGTGATCTCAGCAGTTCTATATGGGCTATAGGCATCTCACCGGGCCCGATTAAAATTGCCTCTTTAACAGAAAAGGGCACCCAGCGGGGCTTATAGGTAACCGGTGGAGCAATAAATTCAAAACCCCGGGCAGTCAAATCCCTGTAGATGCTGTCAATATCCTTGACTGAAAAAGCGATATTATACAAACCATAATCCCACAGACGGCCTTTTTCTCTGATTGGTTTCCGTGAGAGGCTTTTAAATTCACACAGCGCGATAATTGTCGGCTGTTGTTTTTTTTTCAAATAAACAACATGTGCGTCCGGGCACTCAGGGAGATTCCATATCTTGTTCAGGGAATAGGAATCTACAGACTGCTTATCAAGCAGCTCCATCCCGATCCAGTCCTGAAAGAACGCCAGCGACTCTTCCATGTTTTTAACGCTGATCGATAAGACCTGGATACCATCTATAATCATCGCATTTACCGTTGCAGCTTCTAGCTTGTGGCAGGCCGTAAGTCCCAGTATTAGGGTTTGATTCAAAGCACACTATTATTGTCGGCTGCGGCTTGCAGGAACATTCCACAGCTTTCTTGCACGGATTGAGAATCCAAATACTGCTCATCAATAATAATACCACTACCTATCCAGTCCCTAAAAAATGCCAGGGCTTCAATCATGCTTTGAACTCTCCTCGATAAGCTCTGAATACCACCTTTAGTCATGGCATCCTCCTGTGCAGATGAAAAAATGCGTTGAAACGACCACCCTGTTTTTGTTAAATCAGAGGCTGCTTTTATGCTCATCTAAAAGCTTCTTGAACAGCTTGTCACTTTTATAGCAGCGGCACAGTTTGTCTATTAAGAGAAACACCTTTGCCCCGCTGCCCTTGCGGATAATCGTTCTGTCCGAGGGAGAGGGTTCCGCGAGTTCCCGCCATACCGTCATAAAATCAATACTGCCGTCAATATAATCGCATAATTTTCTTTCAGACAACTGTATTTCCGCAACAGCCCCAGAGCAGCCCCCTTCGCTGACCAGTATTTTTTCATCTCTGAAAGTAATCGTTATAGAGCTTTGTTCCAGCTCAATAATCGCCGATTCATTCCAGTCCGGGGGCACCGAAGCCGAGTTGGACTCTAAACACTTTATGATAATATCGACCAGCATGTTGTGTCCTTCCCGATAAAATGATTTGTTAAAAGTTGCACAGCAGAATCAGATCCACGGTCTCCGTGCCGATAATCTGCCGCATTGTTTTCGCACCTTCATCATTATCGCGGAAAACTTTCCGTATCGTGCTTCGACGCTCTTTTATTTTCTCTTTTAATTGCGGATCAGCAACCGGCTCTGCTTCCTGCCACAGCTTCATCCAGCACTCAAGATAGTCTTTAAAAATCTGCAGGCACAATGCCTTATTCTCCTCGGTCTCTTTTGAAATATGCCCGCACAGGCTATAGGGGCCCATAAGCTGACGGGTCCAGGAAAACCGGTTCGGGCTCATCCCCGGCAGATCTTTATACTTCATCCAGCAGTCATCCAGCGGATCAAGGTATTTTTCCCTGTAGCCCGGCTCCATGACAATATCGACGGGGGGGATAAAGTCCACCAGCACGGAAATAATATTTTCCGTTTCGCTCCATTCCAGCACCAGCATGGGCAGCGCATACTCCTCGGCAGGGACAATGGTCACCGCGCAGGCCATAATTCTGTCCATCATGATAAAATTGGACAGGGTAACCTTCTCGCACTTTTCCATCTTATTGACTCTGCCGAAGCCGAACATGAAGGGCGGGTGATCTACGCCGTCATGAAAAACCTGCACCGGTTTATTTTCAAGAAAGTTTATCGGCTCCAGCTCGCAGGTATTCAGCACGCTGCAAAACAGTTCTATGATGGGCTGGAATCCTTTTTCGGTAAATGTTCTAATGGGTTCCGATTTAAAACAAGTTGTATTTTCCTGTGTCATGATACATCGCTCCTTTAATCTAAATGTAAGTGCTTACTTCGCAAGCAATTCTTTTTTTTCTAGGTCAGCGGCAACATTTTCCAGCCCGAGACGCTCCAGTGTCTGCCGGGTTGGAATGCCTGTTTCTTCATTATAGCCGCAAAGCCGGTAAAATTCCCGCAGCGTCTTTTCATAGATACCCCTGTCAAGCCTGAGGCCTATAGCGCGCCCCCCGACTTCAAACTCCAGGGGCGTATCAAACGCATGGTCCGGCGGCCAGTCATCCTTGCAGGCAAGGCCCAGGAGGTGGTTAAATGAGCGCTGTATAATTCTCGCCCGATCGCCGCAGTCCTCAAGGTCCTGCATCGTAAAGGATATACCAGTAGCTGCTTCCATAAGCTCTGGGAGATCTTCGAGCATAATTGCGTGAAACAGCATATAATGGGAGCCGAAAGCGCACATGCCCAGCGAATCCACGGCAGACATGAGGTGAATCAAGTAGCGGGTTATATGAGGCGCCCAGGTGCTGTCAAAGGGGGTAAGGGGCACCGGCGACTTGTACACCTGCTGCAGTTTTTCGCGATATGCCGGCGGCAGATAATCCATATTTTGCGCATGAACCGAGTACAGCGAGAGACCTTTCAAATGACAAGCTCCGCGAGGAGAAACCCCCTCTGCCAGAGTAATTTCATAGGTCAGCCGGAAATCCGCGATTGCCTCCCCGCCCTTTATGTTCTTTGACCAGTATTCTGCTTCTTTGCCGATCCGGCGGGCCATTTTGCGCGTGCCATCCGCCATAACATCGCCAAACCCTTCCCGGTAGGCGATCATCTTCATCAGCCTCAGCGCTGTCTCCTTATCGCCCCATTCCAGTTTGATTCCACCAGTTTCCTCCTCAGTTAAAATGCCCTTCTCAAAAAGCAGCATGCCGAAGGCTATGGGCAGGGCCGCTTCATCAACACCCAGGCCGAGCTGATTGCATAAAAAGTTGTATTTGGGCAGGAACCAGACATCATCGCAGATGTCCATATAGGTACAATTTTCCTGAATGTTCAGCTCAAACCCTTCGCCCTTTTCACCCTTCCAGGGTCCTTCTTTAATGCTTGCCCAGTTGCCGCAGTGTATCGGGCAGTTGAAACAGGCCAGATCACGATCCCAGACCTTTTCCTTCACGTGTTTGCAGGAAATTTCCGCATAGGTGTCAATCACATGTTTTTTTGTATGGGCATAGCGCATAAGCGGCTCTGTCTTGGCCGGGGTTCCCGGCCAGGGCAGATCGGCAATATTGAGCGTGCCCGTGGAAATCATCCAGTACATGCCGTCGCCCAGTATCTTGTCAAATAGACGACGGCAGACCTTCATGAATTTGCCGGGGTCCGCGATCCTGATACCCTTGGTTCCTCGCACAGCCACAGCTTTGAGTTTTTTTGACCCGACAACCGATCCGAGGCCCATGCGTCCTGCCGCCCGCGCCCGATTGATAATAAGACATGCGGCAGAGGAAAGATTTTCGCCTGCCGGCCCGATGCAGGCAACCTGAATGGTTTCATCCCCTAATTCGGCTTTAATGATATCATCTGCTTCCCATGTTGTTTTCCCCCAG